>CAZVRM010000016.1:10452-14928 GCA_964629605.1 uncultured Oscillospiraceae bacterium | reverse complement strand
CCTCATGGACGCAATACATGGGTCGGATCAGCTCCATACCGGGATAATTCTGGCTGTGCAGCTTGGGCATCATGGCCTGCACCTGTGCGCCGTACAGCATCCCCATCAGCGTGGTCTCCACCACATCGCTGAAGTGATGCCCCAGCGCGATTTTATTGCAGCCCAGCTCCTGGGCGTATTTATACAAATATCCCCGACGCATCCGGGCGCACAAATAACAGGGGTTCTTTTCCACCCCGCTCACATAGCGAAAAATGTCTGCCTCCCGAATGTTCACCGGGATCTCCAGCAATTCCGCGTTGTTTACGATTCGCTGGCGATTTTCCGGCGTATATCCCGGATCCATCACCAAAAACCGCACCTCAAAGGGGAAATCCGACCGTTTCTGCAGCATCTGCATCAGCTTTGCCAGCAGCATCGAGTCCTTTCCGCCCGAAATACACACGCAGACCCGATCACCCGGCTGGATCAGCTGATATTCCTTGATGCCCGCGATAAAAGGGCCCCACAGCGTGTCCCGATATTTTTTCTGGATGCTCCGTTCAATGCGCTGACAGGGTGTCAGCTTGGACAGATCCCGCGCCACGGGAACACCTCCTCAGAGTACAAGATCACAGCATTCCTCCACCTGACAGGCCGCAAAATAAGCCTGTTCCAGCGGAATCCATTGGTCGAGAAACCGCTGCAGCAGTTTCTCCCCGTTTCGTTCAAGAATTCGCACTCTTTGGGTCTCTTTGTCCACCGAAAGGAATACCTTCAAATCATAAAAGCCCCGCAGTGCCGGGTGCAGAGAATACGCACCCTCCACGACGACCACGTCCCGCAGCGTTTCCCGGACAGTACGGTTCACCGCCATCACGCGGCAGTCGAACACCCCGTATTCCGGGGCTTTCCCCGCCGCCAACGGCTGTAAAACTTCCTCCAGCACCCGCTCCCAGTGAACATTTCCGCCGGGTTGGGCAAACCGTTCTGCCGTCCGCAGCTCCAAAGGCAGGAAAAAATCATCCATATGGATCAGGGTTGCACCGGTGTGCGCCGCCAATTCTGCCCCAAGGGTGGATTTTCCGCTGGCACTGCCGCCCTCCAACGCCACCAAAACCGGTGTTTTGTCTGCTTTTCGCTCTTCAATTTTCTGTTGCAGCAGTGTGATTTTTTCTTCCATGGTTTCCACCTCTCTAATTAAAATATTGTATCATGTTTTACGCCGTGGTGCAACCATTGCCCTTTTCTATCTCCATGGCAAAAACTTCATATATTTTTAAGATTTCAAACCCTTTTCCCCTCACTGCTTTTCCTGTATAATAACCTTATCAAAAGTCTACCCGTCCCCCGCCGAAAGGAGTACTCATGAAAAAATTGCCCACCCGACTGATCGCCTGGATCCTGATTCTTCTGCTGGCGATCTCGGTGATCGTTCCGGCCTTTGCCGCCGACGCCGCACGCATCGTCACCACCGTTTTAGGTGACGGTCTGACCCTGACCCAAACCAACAGTCTGCTGAACGGCATCCGTCGCCAGCAGTTTACCCTGGATTACCAGCCTGACGGCAGTGTTCAGCCTCTGGTGTTGTACGGTGACACCCTCTACGGCAAATCCACCGTCAATCAAGTGGTGGAATACGCCCAGAACCAGGGCTATCATGTGCTTGCCGCCGTCAACTCGGACTATTTCTTTACCGGCTCGGGCATTCCCACCGGCATGACCATTCAGGACGGCATTCTGGTCACCTCCGACGGTGCCTGGAACGCCGTAGGCTTCTTCGAGGACGGCACTGCCATGGCCGACACCCCCAAGCTGTCCATCACCCTTACCACCGAAGACGGCGACGAGTACCCCATCTATGCGCTGAACAATGTACGCACTGCCGAGGGCATTTATCTTTACACCGACGCCTTTGGCTACTGCACCCGTACCACCGCCGAAGGCACCGAAGTGGTACTGGAGCTGGGTCGCCGCAACAACCAGCTGAAAATCGGCAAAAAGGTAGAGGCCACCGTCTCTTCCATCTCCCGTACCACCAATACCGAGATCACCGAGGACACCCTGGTGCTCAGTCTGACAGCCAACAACAAGCTGGGTCTGGATCTGGCTTCCATGCTGGAGGAGGGCGAGGAGGTCACCATCCGCGCCACCACCCCCGATGAGCGTTGGGAGGATGTTGTCTGGGCTACCGGCGGCGGCAACATTCTGGTGCGGGACGGCGCGATCACTGCCGACGCCAACGTTTCCGGCCGGGAGCCCCGCACCCTGCTGGGTGTTCGTGAGGACGGCTCCTTTCTGGTGCTGGAATGTGACGGCCGCCAGAGCAACCTCAGTTCCGGCCTCAGCCTGCCCGAAGCGGCACAGCTGATGCTGGATCAGGACTGCATCCAGGTCATCAATCTGGATGGCGGCGGCTCCTCCATCCTTGCCGTCTCCTATCCCGGACAGGACAGCGCCGTGCTGTCCTCCCCCTCGGATGGCAGTCCCCGCGCCGGTGCCACCTACCTGTTGTTTGTGGCTACCGGAAAAGACACCGGCCGCACCTACGGTTCGGTGGTCTATCCCCGTTCTGCCACAGTGCTGGCCGGCTCTGTCATCCCGGTAAGCGCCGTCAGCTACAACAAAGACTATCTGGGCTTTCTGGATGCCACCGACCGTCTGGAAGCCTCGCAGGGTTATATCGAGGACGGCTTGTTCTATGCCCCCGAGGAGCCCGTAGATTGCCTGCTGACCACCGGTGACAACAAATGCCAGACCGCCATCATCACCGTGGCCGACACCATTTCCTCCCTCAAGCTGACCCGGGATGGAAAAACCGTTTCCGCTCTGACGCTGGATCGTGGGCAGACCGCCCAGCTGGATGTGGTTGCCTCCGACGGCCTGCGCACCATGCTGACCACCGACGACCAGTTTGATTTCTCGGTGGATGGCAACATTGGCACGATAGATGAAAACGGCCTGTTTGTGGCAGGCAACACCCTGGGCGAAGGCACGGTCACCGTGTCCTACGGCAACAGCGAGTATATTCTTCCTGTGACCATCTCCGGCAAGGCCGCCACCCTGTTGGAAGGCTTTGAAACCGGCACCGGCTGCGGCACCTTTGGCTCAGCCATTGCCACCGCAGGCCGCACTGCAGATCTGACCCAGGTGCGCTACGGTGCGGCGGCCCTGACCCTGACCTATTCCGGCGAGGCCGAGGACAGCGCCGAATATCTGCTGTCCGATCCCGTCGTTCTGTCCGAGCCTTCTCATCTGGCACTGAGCGCCAAAGGCTCCGGCGACTGGCAGTGGCTCTTCCTGCTGGAGGATGACAGCATCATTTCCCAGCCCATGAATCTCACCGGAGAAGGCTGGCAGACGGTAGCCGTCACCATTCCCGACCACGCCGTCCAGCTGCTGGGCTTTGCCTGCAGCGGTGCCGGCACCGGCTCGCTGCTGGTGGATCAGATCACCGGCCATTTCGGCGCTGTTACCGCCGATGTGATCCCGCCCCACATCTCCATGACCGCCTCCGACGGAACACTCACCGCCACCATCAATGAAACCGGCGAAGTTGCCCTCACCAAGTCGGACATCATCCTGCGCATCGATGGCAAGGCAACCGATTTTGACTGGAAAAACAACACGGTCACCGCCCAGCTGCCCACCGACGGGCAGCTCCACCGCATCACCCTCACCGTTCGGGATTCCATGGGCAACATAGCTCGCAAGAGTCTGGACATGGGCAAGCTGGACACTACTTTTGTTGACATGACCGACCACTGGGCTGCCTCTCACGCCCAATATCTGCTGGGCAAGGGTGTGTTCTCTCCTTCTGAAAGCTTCAACCCGGAAACCCGCGTTAACAACGAAATGGCCGCCACCATGCTGTCCCGCTATCTGGGTGTGGACACTGCCCAGTACGCCGGCGTGGAGCTTCCCTATCAGGATGCAAACCAGATCTCCGACTGGGCGCTGCCCCATGTGAAAGCCATGTACGCCCTGGGCATCATGAAGGGCAGCGTGGACGGCATGGGCAAGAGCGTACTTCTGCCCCAGAACGCCTGCTCCCGCGCCCAGATCATGACCATTCTGGGACGAACCCTGACCCGTGGCTACAACTACAGCGCCTGTACCTTTGCCGATGCAGACTTGATCCCCGACTGGTCGAGAGATCACATTGATCTGCTGACCTCCCTGGGCATCATTACCGGCGGTGACGGCGGCAAGGTTGACCCCCTGGGCACCATCACCCGCGCCCAGTTCGCTGCTCTGCTGTACCGAATGTACTAAGTTTTTCAGAAAAAGCGGCCCGTTTGGGCCGCTTTTCTCACTTTTTAGGCAAGTTCACCCACTTTCACGGTCATTGTTTGCCGCTGCGTTCTCTGTTACCATAAAATCACCACGAAAAGGAGTGATCAACATGAGCATCTATGACATCGGCGCCCGCATCCGGGAATTGCGCCTGCAAAAAGGCATGACACAGGAGCAACTGGCACAGACTCTGCATCTGTC
>CAZVRM010000016.1:0-10442 GCA_964629605.1 uncultured Oscillospiraceae bacterium | reverse complement strand
ACCACGACTCCCGATATTGGTTTGCTGCCCGAGCTGTCGGTGCAGCTGGGCTGCACCATCGACCAGTTGTTTTCCCTGTCTGACCGGCAGCGTTTTGACCGCATTGACAATATGATGGAGAACGTACGTTTTCTGCCTGAAGGCGATTTTCACGCCTCTGAACGCTGGTTGAAAAGCAAGCTGACCGACCCTGAAGCCGGCGCAGAAGCCACCCTCATTCTGGCTCAGCTGTATAATAAACGGGCAAAAGAGTATCAGGATTTGGCTTCTCCCTTGGCACGCAAGGCCTTGCTTCTCAACCCGGAGGTCAAGGGCGCCCACAACGCTGTTTTTGATGCCGAAACCGGATTACGGCTGGACTGGAATTACGGAAACCACTGGCAGCTCATCGATTTTTACAAAGAGTTTATCCGCCAACACCCGGCTAACCATCTGAATTATCTTTGGCTGATGGATCTGCTGCTGGCCGACGGCCGTACCCAAGAGGCGCGGGAAGTCCTGGAGGGCATGAAGCAGGCCAAATACACCTATCATTACCACCTCTATGACGGCATCATTGCCAAGGCCGAGTGCGACCTGCCCCGTGCTCTGGCCTGCTGGGACAAAATGACCGACGAAAACCCCGACCTGTGGGTGGCCTGGGCTTGCAAGGCCGACAACATGGCTCGACTTGGTCGTTACGACGAGGCCATCGCCTACTACCGAAAATCCATGGAACTCCAGCCGCCTGCACGCTACACCGACTCTCCCGAGGCGATCGCGCAAATCGCCGAGATCATCGGTGATCTGCCGTTAGCTATTGAAATGCGCCTGGAATGTCTCCGTATTATCCGGGAGGAGTGGCACATCACCGAGGGCGAGCTGGTGGACAAGGAGCTGCGGGAGCTTGACCGCCTCCGGGCAAAACTGTAACAAAAAAGCACCGCTTTTCGCGGTGCTTTTTTATATTTTCACTTCTTTTTGTTCTCTTTTCTGGCCTTAAACTCTTCGCCACGACCCAGAAATCCGAAAATTCCCACGCAGCCGGCGATACCCAGCCAGAAGAACAGCTGCATACCGGTAGCATTCTGCAAAATACCGCCCAGCATCAGCGCCGCGATGGCAAACAGCATTCGGGAAAGTTTGGTTACCTTCATACACGTACCACCGTCTCTTCCAGCGCCTTGCGGCTGTCGTGCATGGAAGAAGGCTTGCTGCTTTCGGCAGGATAGCCCAGGGGCAGCAGGGCAAAGACCTCTTCGTTCTCGGGGATACCAAAGGTCTGCTTGGTCAGCGCGGTATCAAACCAGCACACCCAGCAGGTACCCAAACCCAGTTCCTGCGCCTGCAGCATCATCTGGGTGGTAACGATAGAGCAGTCCATTTCGGCAGAATTGCGGCCGTTGAAGGGGTTTGTCCATGCCTGCTCCAGGTCGCCGCACACCAACAGCACCACCGGCGCATCAAAGGCGCAGCGGGTAATACCGCGAATCTTCTCGATGGCTTCCTTGCTCTCCAGTACATAGATGTGCTGGGGCTGTTGGTTTTTCGCAGTGGGTGCAGCCGCACCGGCAGCCAGCACCTTCTGCAACTTTTCTTCCTCCACCGGCTTGTCGGCATACTTACGCACCGAGTACCGTGCCTTGATCAGTTCATAAAAATCCATTGTTTTCGCATCCTTTCAGCGATTCTTCTGCATATTGTAGAAATCCAGATAGCTCTGCAGGATCACCTGCGCTGCCACAGCGTCTACGCGGGCACGTTGCTTGTCCCGCTTTTTGCCCGCATCACTGAGGATGCGGTTTGCAGTGACCGAGCTGCCGCGCTCATCCCAGAGCACCACCTCCAGCCCGGATTTCTCCTGCAGCTGGGCGGCAAACTCCCGGCACTCCAGCGCCTTTGGGCCTTCGGTGCCGTTCATATTCAGCGCCAGTCCCACCACGATCCGACCGGGCTTTTCTGCTTCGATCTCCTTGCAGATGGCCTGCAGAAGCCGCTCCCGGTTGTGCTCGGCAATGGTGATGGATCGACCGGCTAAAAAGCCGCTGAGATCGGACACGCACACACCGGTGCGTGCCTTTCCCAGATCAATGCCCATGATCTTCATCGGCTTACTCCAGCATCAGGTTGTTGAAGTGATGCAGACGGTCACCCTCAGAGGTATTGACACGGCCTACCAGCAGCCACCGCTGGTTGCGGTGATCGTAAATGATCTCCTTCAGCAAGTGGAATCCGGTAATCTTACCGGTGCTGGACACATGGGTGCGAGGGCCGGTACAGGGCTGGTTGTTGCCACCGATGCGGATGGTGCGGTCATCCACATATTCCACCGGCAAGTCAGCGGCAATATCGGCCTGCACCTTCTTTTCCAACTCGTCCAGATCCACTTCGGGAGGACTGTCGTGGAAGATCATCAAAAAGCCGTTCTTGATGTCGCCGTGCTCTGCACGCATAACTTCCTTCTCGGGCATATGCCATTCCACAAGGTCCTCTGCGGTGTGAGCCATCAGACGGGTACGCACCGACTTATGTACGATGCGGGCCACGTCAGAGGGCAGCGGGCCAAAAATATTGGGACGGGTGACGATGACCTCTTCACCGATGCCTACGATCAGGTCTGCATTGAAATGCAGCGCCTCATAAACCAGATCAAAATGCTCGATGATAACCCGCTTGCCGCGGGCAACCGCCTCCTGAATACCCTCCACCAGCGTATGCAGCTGAGAAAAGCCCATCTCAAAGCGCATATCCAGATGATAAGTATGGGGAGAATAGAAGCGGTTTTCCTCATCCTGACACAGCAGGGGCAGAGGACGGATGTTAACACCTTCGTCATCGTTGGTCAGCTCCATGCCGGGGAACATACCCTTTATGATCATGGATTTACCCGAACCGGCCTCACCGATGACACCGATGATGCGGTCTGCGGGGCTAAGATGCTCCTGGGCGATCTTCATGCCCAGCTGATACATACGATCACGTCCGCGGGGGGCAAAATACACGCTGAACTGATGATCTCCTGCACTACCGTTGAAAGACATATGTTTTCCTCCTTATTTTTGAGGTTTTTATTTCAAAAGACTTGCCAGCTTATCCATAGCGTCCTCCACGAGGGCGCTCATGCCGATGCTTCCCACACCGGCGATAAAGGTATCGCACTTGTCCGAGGGCAGCAGGATGCGTACCGCATCACTTTGCCCCACAGCCTTTGCCATAGCGGGGGTCACTTCCCCCAACAGGGCATCTGCAATAACGATGCCGATGGGTCCGATAATTACATCGGCCTTTCGGCAGGCCACCACCACGGCATTTTCCCCTGTAGCCGCTCTGTCAGCACCGGCCTTCAGCATATTTTCGGTAGCCATGCTGTTGGTACCAACCGCCATCAGCGACAACTGGGGGAAGCGCTCGCGCGCCACTTTTACCAGCTGTTTTCCCAAACGGCCGCCCTGGCCATCCACAACAAGGACAGTCATTATTCCTCGTCGGGTGCGCCGCCCATGGCGTCCCACAGCTCCCGGGTGATCTGACCGATCTGGACATTCATGCGGCCTTCAGAGCCTTCCTCCAGCTGCCAGTTGCAGAAGCACACGATAAAGGGCTTCTTGGCAAAAATGATACCGGTATCGTGGGTGATGCTGTCGTCCTCGCCGGTCTTGTGGGCGGCACGACCCTCGCCGGGCAGCAGCAGGGGGATCTTGTTGGTGCACTGCTGTGCCAGCATCATGTCGATCATTTCCTTGGAGGCTTCCTCGCTGACCACTTCGCCCTTGTAGAGCATCTCCAGCAGCTTGCCGATGCCGTTGCCGGAAATATAGTTGCGCACGCCGCGGAACTCGGGGCGCTTTTCAAACAGCTTGCGGGACAGCTTGACGCCCTCCAGACCCAGACGCTCGTTGTTTGCCTGAATATTCTCCACGCCCAGCAGGTCAATGAGCATATTGGTTGCCATGTTGTCAGAGATGGTGATCATCAGCCAGCACAGGTCGATAGGCGTGACCTCCATACCGCTGTGCATCAGGGTGAGCACGCCGCAGATGGGCACCCGGTTTTCGTCCTTGACGATCAGCTTCTGATCCCGGGAGACCTTGCCCTCCTCGATTTGACGGAACAGTTCAGTCATGACGGTCAGCTTGATGACGCTGGCAGCGCTCATAGGCTCATCGGAATTGTAGCTGAAGCTTTCGCCCGAAGTCAGATCCTTAAAGTAAAAGGACGTATGACCAGGGAAAGCCGCAACGCGGTCAAGAATGCTTTTCTTTAATGCTTCCATAGGATATTCCTCCTAAATATCGTTCACACTTACATCACAAGCCCCAGCAAAAGCGGGGTCACAAAGGTCTCGATCACAGCGGCGGCTGCCAGCAAAGGCACCACGCCCAATACCGTCACCCGGCAAAGATGGGGCAGCACTGCCTCGATTTTGGGTGTTCCGGGTCGCTTCCGAAGAGTGCCGTTCATCTGTCGGCACAGGTACAGACCCATAGCCACCCCCAGCATCATAGCCGGGATCTCAAAAATCCCGTGGGGCAACAGACCCAGCAGCACCATCTTCCACACTGCCACGCCCAGACTGTCCACCACTGAAGTCACCGCGCCGATGACCACGCTGTTTACCACCAGAGAAAACACCGGCAGAAACACAAAGGGTACAAAGCCCATAACGGCAGCCGTCAGGGTCGCCTGCAGGTTGTTGCCAAACAAAGCCAGCAGACTGATGTTGCCGCTTTCGTCCAGCAAGCCGCTTTGCTGCACCTCTTCCATAAAGCTGCGCAGGATGATCTGCGCGTCAGAGAGGAACAGTCGGAACACCAGCCCCGTGCCGATGCACAGCAGCAGAAAGACTGCAATACACCACTGATGGAGGTTTCCCAACTCTTTTCGATAAAACTCCCAGGCCAAAACCGCCTGTTTTTTCACAAAACCCATGTTATTTCTCACTTTTTCCAGCCAAAGGACGAGTCAGATAAACCTCACGGCACAGCAGGCGCAGACCGGGCATAACCTTATTCGCCTTTTGCTGGTCATCAAAAATACCAAACACCGCCGAGCCAGAGCCGGTCATCCGTGCACCCAGCGCACCGGCACTCATCATTCGCTCCACCAGCTGTAAGATTTTGGGATGCTGACCGCCCACCGGCTTTTCCAGCGAATTATACAGATTTGCCGAAACGGCCTGCAAGTTTCCCTGCTCCAGCGCCCGCACCATGGCAGTGCTGTCGGGACAAACGCTGTCGGGCTGCCGATCATACAGGCCAAAAGCCGCCTTTGTGGATACCGAAAAATGAGGCTTTGCCACCACGATAGCACAGTCAGGCATAGGGGGCAGCGACTTGAGCTTTTCGCCCACACCGCCTGCCAGCGCTGTGCCGCCCCACAGACAGAAGGGTACATCGGCTCCCAGCCTCAGAGCAGTCTCCGCCAGTTGTTCCCGGGACAATGGCCGGTCAAAGGCACGGTTGAGCAGCCGCAGCACACAGGCTGCATCGGTACTGCCGCCCGCCATGCCAGCGCCCACCGGGATGACCTTTTTGATATTGATGTGCAAGCCGGGATTGTCCAGTCCCGCTGCCGCGAAAAAGGCCAGTGCCGCTTTATAGGCCAAATTACGCTCATCGGTAGGCAAAAACCGCTTGTTGCACCGGAGGGAAATTCCGCCCTCGTCGTGCACCGAGATGCTCACCTGATCCTGCAGCTCGATAGACTGAAATACCGTTTCCAGCTCGTGATAGCCGTCTTCCCGCAGGCCGTGAATGCCCAAATACAGATTCAGTTTTGCAAATGCACCTTCGTTATAGGTTCTCATACGCCGCTCTTTTCTCAAATCGACAGTTCCGCCGGCTTGCGCTGCCGGTAAATGGTTATCTTGTCAAAGCCGTTTTCCCGCAGAATGGTACAAACCTCCCAGACACCAAACCCCACATACCGCGGAAAATGGGCATCCGAGCCGCAGGTCACCCGTCGGCCGCCAAAGCTTCTAAAGGCCTCCAGGATCCAGGCCTCTCCACCGGGCTTTCCCGTCCAGCGGCGCATTCCCGAGGTGTTCAGCTCCAGCGCAATGCCGCTTTGTGCCAGTTCCTTCAAAAAGGGCAGCATCTGCGCCCTCCACCGTTCCATATGGGGCGGCACTACGCCGGTGTCCATCTTGCGGAGGGGATAATCGTAATGTCCGAACACGTCAAAATCACAGGTGCGCAGCATTTCCCGTGCCTCGCCAAAAAACTGCTCATACAGCGCGTCACAGGCCTCCACAGTGGAAAAATCGTAATCATGATAGATGCGTTTTCCCGGCCGCAGATCGTGAATACCGCCGATGACCAGATCAAAATCACCGCAGTTCGCCAGCTTTCGGCTGTCCTGGGGATTCCAGTGGGGCTGACCGATCTCAATGCCCCGCAGGACTTCCACCCTGCCTTCCCAGTTTGCCCGGGCACGTTCCAGTTCCCGGCAACGCATTCCGGCTCGCAGATCCCACTGGGGTTCTCTGCCGCCGTCTATGGCATAGTCAAAATGATCGGTAATCGCCACCGCCGCCAGTCCTGCGGCGTGAGCTGCCGTACACAATTCGCCCACGCTGCACCGCCCGTCGCCGGAATACCAGGTATGGGTGTGACAATCGGTAAGATGCTACATTTTGACCTCCAAACAGGTTATTTTTTATAGTATATCACACTTCTTTGCATATTTCTATCCGAAAACCGCAAACTACCCGGCAGGAGGTGTTATTTTATGCACAGAATTCCCTTGATTTTGTCCATTGTGGGCGGTTTGAACTGGGGTCTGGTGGCGCTGTTCCAGTTTGATCTGGTAGCTTGGTTGTTCGGCAGCTCTGCCGCACTGGGCAGCCGTCTGGTTTACGGTCTCATCGGCCTGTCTGCTCTGTGGTGCATCGGTCTGCTGTTCCGCGGCCCGGAAGTCCATCACGCATAACAAAAAAGCACTCCGTCCGGAGTGCTTTTTCATTACATATTCTATTTATGCTTTGCAATCCAACATATACAGCAGCATACCCTGAGCCAAACCCTCCCGAATGTCCGACTCATCCACGATGACCGTGCCCAAATCGGCAGCCCGCTTACGCAGGCCTACAAAGCCGTGAGAGATTTCCGCAGAAGTCACCATGGCAGCCCGTGCCCGGGCACCGCCAAACTTGCGTGCGTACACCAGGATCTCGTTCATACTGCTGGGATTTGGCAGACCGCTTTTGCAGGACACAAACAGCGGCGTGATACCGGCGCAGGCAATGATGTCGATCTCGTTATAGGCCGTGCCGGAGGCCTGAGCCTCCGCAGCGCCCCAACCAATACGCACCGACAGGCGAACGTCAGAAAACCTGCCGCTTTCCTTCAGCAGCAGATAGGTATGCAGCTCCAACCACATACCGCTGTCACAAAGACACTGCCGGATCTGAGGGTTGGGAAACCGGAAAGAGATGCGCTCTCCTCTGACGCTGACCTTTTCCAGCATACCCGCCAGCTCCAACCGACGCAGATAGTCTGCATCACCCCGGACGGCCACCCCGTCGGCAGTTCGCAGTTCCAGATAATTGTCCACCTGCAGATCCTTTGCCCGGGCAGCTGTCATCTGCAAATACAGGCACTGTTCCTTCCACTTCTGCTGATTTTCCAGCACCAGCTGGCAAAATCCCCGGATGCGGTTTTCCCACTTTTCTGCCGGCGCATGATAGCCGTATCCGGCAAGAAAGGCACCGTTCATGTTGAGATGATCCTCCAGCGTCAGCTGGGGAAAGACAAACTCCCGCGCCAGATCCTCACAGCGATTGATGTTGATCAGACTGCAGCTTTCCATGTTGATGTGCAGCATAGGCGTGTCGTGGCGAAAGGCAAAGGCATAAGCGCCCAGCAGCATGGTCTCGGTACCGCCCGTAAAATCAAACACACAGTCGGGATGATCCCGCCACAACTCCTCCAGAGCTGCCCGGATGCTGTCCATCTCCCGATCCAAGGTCTTGTAAAAACTGACCTTCGTTTGGGGCAAGCGTCGATTCATCGCTTTCAGCGTAGCGTCGATCTCCGGTTCATGAGGACTGGAATCGATCAAAAAAATCAAGGTCGACGGTTGGAATGCAAACGCGCCCAGCACATTGTCAATGGTATTATCGGAAAAAAACTCTACCAGTGTGGTGACCTGTTTCACGTTTCGGCCTCCTTTATCGCCCTGCAACGGGCGATCGGATTACTGCTCCTGTTCCTCCTGTGCGGCCTGCTCCCGTGCAGACTGCAGTGCCTGCTTGAGGGTCTCGTCCTCGATCTCCTCCAGATTCTCAGGCGTAATATCTTCTTCCATCTGCTTCTTTTTCTTTTTTGCAGCCTTTTCTGCCTCCTTGCGGGCACGCTCTTCGGCACGGGCACGATCCTCGGCACGAGCTTCCTCCAGCTTTTCCCGCATTTCTTCCTGCTTTTCCGGCTCCATACCGGCGATCTCCGCCTCCATAGCCTTGGAGATCTCAGCATCCAGATGCTGCTTCTGATACTTGCGGAAGGTGGCGTTGAATTCCTTGGCTTCCAGTGTCTTCAGATCAAAATCCCGTTTCAGAATGTCGGGATCTACAATATCGTTCCACAGCTGTATCAGCTTGTCATTGTTTTCAATATTGATGGACATATTGCCGTTTTCAAAGGCATACAGCTGGTCCATCTCACGAACGATGCAGGGATAGCAAATAACCTTACCAAAGTGGATACCTTCGATCCACAGCAGGTACAAGTCCTTTTCCCGGTGACGTGCTTCATAATAACAGGTCCGCCGCCAGTCGCCCAGGAAAAATGCCGCGATTTTCTTTTTCTGCTTGACTTCGTTGACCAGAGGTTGGGTATAGTGCTTCATAAAAAGATTCTCCTTTTGCAGCAGACAATATATATATGTCTATTTTACATTCCCCGGCGCAAAAAGTAAACAGCAAAAATGGAATCCTGTCCTATTACGGGCAAATTTCGCATACTTTTTACAAATAAAAAAGAGAGAGGCCAAAACCTCTCTCTGCTCTATTGGGATTACAGCGCCAGTTCCCGGCGGCAATTATCGCAAATGCACTTATCCTTATACAAGGTGACCTTCTTATTGCTGCCGCAGAAGACACAGCTGGACTCATGCTTACGCAGAATGACGGAATTGCCCTCAGTATAGATCTCCAGAGGATCACCACAGGCCATATCCAGCGTCTTGCGCAGTTCGATGGGCAGAGTGATGCGTCCCAGGTTGTCGATATGTCTGACAATGCCGGTAGATTTCATAAAAATGTACCTCCGATAATTCTTTATGTTCTCACGACTGTCCCTATTTTGCCCTTTTTTACAGGAAAAGTCAACCACGAAAGCACCAAGTCTACCCCGCGTTTTTCGTCAGTTTTTGTCTACTTTTGTCACAGAAAAGGAGAGCTCATCCAATGTTAATGTCCCGTGTTTTGGCCATTCTTTGCTGCCTTTCTTTGGTGATCGGCCTGCTGACCGGACGCATGGAACAGGTGTCTCAGGCCACACTTTCGGGGGCACAGGAGGCTGTTCAGCTGCTGCTCAAAATGGCCGGCACCCTGTGCCTTTGGAATGGCATCATGGAAGTCATGTCCCGTTCAGGTCTGAACACAAAGGTTGCACGCCTGCTGCAGCCACTTATCCGTCTGCTGTTCGGCAGCTATGCACAGGATACTGCCGCACGGGATGCCATCGCCCGAAACATGGCGGCAAATTTATTAGGGTTGGGCTCGGCTGCCACCCCCTCCGGTCTGCAGGCCGCCAAGCGGCTGAAAGAGCTGTCCGACCGACAGGGCAAGGCGCCCCACGGTGTGTTTTTACTGATGGTCATCAACACCGCCTCCCTGCAGCTGCTGCCCACCACGGTAGCTGCCGTTCGTGGTGGACTTGGCTCGGCGCAGCCCTATGACATTTTACCTGCCGTCTGGCTTTCCAGCGCCGTATCGGTAGCCACCGCCGTAGTGGCGGCAAGATTCTTTCGGGGAGGTGACCGCCTGTGACTGCACTTCTGGTACCAACCATTCTTTGTGCGATTCTGGTCTATGGTCTGCACAAAAAGGTGGACATCTACGATGCGCTCGCCTGCGGTATTAAGGATGGTCTGCAGGTTTGCGCCGGTATTTTCCCCGCGCTGGTGACCATGCTGACCCTCATCACCATGCTGCGGGCCAGCGGCGCCATCGACCTGTTGGCGCACTTTCTGGCACCCATCGTGGAACCTTTGGGTATGCCTGCCGACTGTCTTCCGCTGGCGCTGCTGCGCCCCTTTTCCGGCGGCGGCGCACTGGCGATCGGCAGTGATGTGATGGAGCAGGCCGGCCCCGACAGCCTTCCCGGGCGTATCGCTGCCGTCATGCTGGGCAGCTCAGACACCAGTTTTTACACCATCGCCGTCTACTCGGCCTATCTTGGCCTGAAGGACACCCGTTACACCCTGAAAGCCGCTCTGTGCGCCGATCTGGCCGCCTTTCT
>CAZVRM010000015.1:0-15071 GCA_964629605.1 uncultured Oscillospiraceae bacterium | reverse complement strand
CCTATGTAGACTCTCTGCTGCGGGAAGTGGAGGCGGCAGGCAAGCTGCTGAAAGACCACAACATTCCGTTGGGCAGCATCTATATCGGCGGCGGCACGCCTACCACGCTGAACGAGCAGCAGCTGGAAGCGCTGCTCACCGCGGTGGACACCCATTTTGACCGCTCGGTTTGCCGGGAATACACCGTAGAGGCAGGCCGCCCCGAGACCATCACCGAGGAAAAACTGCGGATCATGGCCAATCATAAGGTCAGCCGCATTTCCATCAACCCCCAGACCATGAATGACAAGGTGCTGGAGGGGGTAGGCCGTCGTCATACGGCGGAGGACATCGAGCGCTGCTATCACATGGCGCGCAATGTGTCGGATTTCATCATCAATATGGATCTGATCGCCGGTCTGCCGGGGGATAATGATGACAGCCTCATCGATAGCGTCCGCCGGGTGGCGGCCTTGAACCCCGACAACATCACCATCCATTGTCTGGCGCGCAAGCGTGGTGCTCGACTGTATTTCGGTCCCACCGGTGAACTGCTCTCCGAAACGCTGGACGCCTGCTACGCCATTCTGGCAGAGAAGGGCTATGAGCCCTATTACCTGTATCGGCAGAAATATATGGCAGGCGGTCTGGAAAATGTGGGCTTCTGCAAGCCCGGTACTGCCAGCCACTACAATATCTGCATGATGGAGGAACTGTCCGATGTGATTGCACTGGGCTCGGGCGGTGTGTCCAAGCTGTGTTCCGAGGGTGGCCGCAAGGTCAACCGGGTGGCCAATCCAAAGTTTCCCAAAGAGTACATTGAACGAATCGAAACCATTGCCGACGGAAAAGCACATCTGCTGGATGAATGATCGAAGGGTCGGCCTATGCCGACCCTTTTTGCCTTTTTGGAGAAAGGATGAAATATGACCCAATTTGATACGGTTTTGCAGGATTTGCAGGAAAAAGTTGCCCGTAAGCAAAAACTCTCGGCCATGCTGGAAGAACTGAAGCCCGTCCGGCGGCGATTAGAGGTGCGGGTGCAGGAGTTGGATGACATCCGCATGAAGGAACAGGCCGATGTGGACAGATTGGAGGGCGGCAGTCTGGCAGCCTTTTTCTACAATGTGATCGGAAAGATGGACGAACGCTTGGACAAGGAACGGGAAGAGGCCTATGCCGCCGCCGTGCGCTATGACACAGCATTTCGAGAGCTGGAAACGGTGGAACAGGACATTCGCCGTTATCAAGAAGAGATGCGTGGGCTGTCAGGGGTGGAGGTGGCCTATCTAAAAGCCCTGCAGGATAAAAAGGATGCCATTAAGGCAGGCGGTTCAGCTGTGGCACAGGAGATTGATCGACTGGAGGAGCAGCTTCGCGGATACAAAGTCATGGGTAAAGAGCTGCGGGAGGCCATTTCTGCCGGAATGCAGACCCGCACCGCGGCACAGCAGGTCTGCAAAAAGCTGGATGATGCCGATATGCATGCCACATGGGACAAGTGGGGCGGTGGATTTTTTGCTGATCTGGCTAAGCATGAGGCGCTGGACGAGGCGCAGGATGGCGTCAATAATTTGCAGGCCGCATTGCGGCGCTTCCGCACAGAAATGGCGGACGTGCGTCTGCAGGCTGACTTGCAGGTAAATTTGGAGGGCTTCGACCGGTTTGCTGACTTTTTCTTTGACGGCTGGATCGTGGATTGGATGGTTGCCGACCGCATCCATCAGTCTCAGCGGCAAATGAGTGATGTGCTGCTGAAAATCGACACTGCCATCAACCGACTGACCGCTATGGAGCGTGACAACAAGGGACAGGCAGACAGTCTGCAGCGTCGCATCGACGAGCTCATAAAAACCGCCTCGGTGTAACTTGCCCCTATCACATAAAAAAGCGGCTCATCTGAGCCGCTTTTTCCTGTCTTATTTCAAGTTCACTACTTCAAATACTGTCAAGGTACCGTCCTTTACAGTGAAGTGCACATCATATCCTGCAAAGGCTACGCCGTATTTGCGCTCGGGGTCGTCGTGGTACTGGGGACGGGGATCCTGCTTGAGCACCTCCACGATGGCATCCTGCTTTGTTTTGGGAAAAATATTCAGCAGTTCCTCGGGGAAAATGACCTCCAGATGGTACTCCTTTTTCTCATGGGCAAAACCACCTCGGGCATCGGGATGACTGTCCACGTAGGGCAGGTAGGGCTTGATGTCATAGATGGGTGTGCCATCCCGCAGGTCTACACCTGACACGTGGATCACCGGCCCCTGATGCTCGGTGAGTTCCACCTTTTCCAGCCGCACCGAACTGAGTCCGATGGGGTTGGGGCGGAACGGCGACCGGGTAGCGAATACGCCTACCGCTGTGTTGCCGCCCAAACGGGGCGGCTTGACGGTGGCAGCCCAATTTTGCTTTTCGGGTACCTGAAACTTCCACAGCAGCCACAGGTAGTCGTATTCCTCCATGCCCTTGACCGCGTCGGGGCTGCGGTATTCCGGCTCAAACACAATGGTGCCCTTGAGGCTTTCCACCAGCCCGCTCTGTCGGGGAATCCCGAATTTCTGGGGAAAATCGGTGTGAATATGCGCAATGATCTTCATAGAATCGCTCCAAATCGCTTGATAAAATGATTATACGGGAAAAGTGAGCATTAGGCAAGAAAATGATGATTTTGTAAAGAGAAAAGCCTTCTCGCTTTTCCGGAAAATGATTGCGAAAGCAAGGGGAACATGGTATAATATCTTATCTGAAAAGATTACATCACGAATGATACAGAGAGGAGCCTGACCATGGACGAAAAAGTGAAAGAATTGCTGGAAAAAGCCAAGCTGACGGCAGGTCTGGCCGCCGACACCGCTGTGAAGGCTGCCGGTGTGGTTTCCCAGAAGGGCACCCAGCTGGTGGAAAAGACCAAGCGCAATTTCCAGGTGTTTGACCTGAACAACGAAGTGGAACTGCTGATGCGCGACATCGGCCGGATGGTCTATCTGACCCATACCGGTGCAGAGACCGATGAGGCTGCTCTGGAAGAAAAGCTGGCACAGATCGACGAAAAGTATGCCCAGATCGCCGACATCAAGGAGGAACTGGAAGCGCAGAAAACCACCACTGTTTGTCCTGTCTGTGGTAAGGACTGCGACAAGAACGACCTGTATTGCCGTGTCTGCGGCGAAAAGCTGCAGTAAGATACTCGTATTCAGAGCGCAGGGGGCTTTCTCCTGCGCTTTGTGTTCGGAAAGGAGAAACTATGTACCCGTTTTCCTGTTATGAAGAAAGTGCAGCCGCCATCCGGGCGAAAATCGGTGATTTTCAGCCCCAGGTGCTGCTGATCCTGGGCTCCGGCCTGGGATTTTTGGGCAATGAGGTGGAGGATGCCATTGCCATGGATTATGAAAACATCCCCCATTTCAAGGTGTCTACCGCGCCCGACCATGAGGGGCGTCTGGTGTTCGGAAAGCTGTCCGGGGTGGATGTGGCCGTGATGCAGGGGCGTATGCACTATTACGAGGGCTACACCCCCGAAGAGGTAGCTTACCCCGTACGGGTGGCAAAGCTGCTGGGCGTGCACACCATGATCGTCACCAATGCTGCCGGTGCCATCAATACCGGTTTTCAGGTGGGCGATCTGATGCTCATCGAGGATCACATCCGCATTATGGGCGAAAGCCCCCTGCGGGGCGAAAACCTGCCCCAGTTCGGCCTGCGTTTCTGCGATATGACCGAGACCTACGATCCAGAGCTTCGTGCCATGGCGCTGGAAAAGGCCAGAGCCATGGGTCTGCCAGTGCAGCAGGGTGTATATTTTTACTTCCCCGGCCCTCAGTTCGAGACACCTGCCGAGATTCGTATGGCAAGAACCATGGGCGGCGACGCAGCCGGTATGTCCACTGTCTATGAGGCCACCACCGCCAATCATTGCGGTATCCGGACGCTGGGCATCTCGCTGATGACCAACATGGCCGCCGGTATTCTCAAGCAGAAGCTGTCGGGCGAAGAGGTCAACGAAGCCGCAGGCCGTGCGCAGAAGAGCTTTTCGTCGCTGGTGCGTGCCTGTCTGCCCGAACTTGTGAAATAAGGAGCGAAAACAATGCTGGATACACTGATTAAAAATGTGACTGCCGTCACCATGGATGACGAGGGTCACCTCTATACGGATGCTTATATCGCCATTAAGGATGGCAAGATCGTTTCTGTTGGTACAGAAGCTCCTCTGGAGCAGGCGGAAAAGGTCATCGACGGCCGCGGCATGATTGCCATGCCCGGTCTGGTGAACACTCATTCTCATGCCGCTATGTCGCTGATGCGGGGCTATGCCGATGATTATGTGCTGCAGGAGTGGCTCAACGACCACGTGTTCCCCATCGAGGGCAAGCTGGTGGGTGACGATGTGTACTGGGCGATGCTGTGGACGCAGGCGGAGATGCTGGCTACCGGCACCATCGCCTATACCGATATGTATATGCATCTGCCCAAGATGGCAGAAGCTGCCGTGGACGGCGGGCTGTACGCCAATATCTCCAACGGCGCCATGTGCTTCAATCTCGCTGGCTACTGCTTTGACACCGACAGTGTCACCAAGCAGAACCGTGAGGTTCTGGAAAAGTTCCACGGCGCCGACAACGGCCGTGTGAAACTGGACGTGTCCATTCATGCGGAATATACCAGCTTCCCCGGTTTGTGGCAGGATTTTTCCGCCTATGCCGCTGAAAACGGCTTGAATATGCACATTCACCTGTCCGAGACCCGTGCGGAGCACGAAACCTGCATCGCGAAGTACGGCAAGACTCCCGCTGCCGTTCTGGCGGAAAACGGCGTGTTCAACACCCGTGCCACCGCCGCTCATTGCGTTTGGGTTTCTGATGCAGATATGGATCTGCTGCGGGAAAAACAGGTCACCGTTGCCCACAACCCTGTCAGCAACCTGAAGCTGGCCTCGGGCATCGCGCCTGTGACTCGAATGTTGGAGAAGGGCGTCAATGTTGCGCTGGGTACCGATGGCGTTTGTTCCAACAACAACCACGATCTGTTTGAGGAGATCAAGCTGGCCGCCCTGCTGCAAAAGGGTGTCAGCGGCGATCCCCGGGTGATTCCTGCCCAGCAGGCACTCCGGATGGCTACCCGTGCCGGTGCTTTTGCCCAGGGAAGAGAGCAGGAGATCGGTCAGCTGAAGGCGGGTTTCGACGCCAGCCTGATTCTGGTGGATACCAGCAAGCCCGGCCTGTATCCGGTGCATAATCCCGTGTCCACGCTGGCTTATTCTGCCCGGGGCGGCGACGTGTATCTGACTATGATTCGCGGTAAGGTGTTGTACGAAAACGGCCTTTACACCGCTCTGGATATGGAACGTATCCGCAGCAAGATGGAGCCGATTCTGAACCGACTGTTCCGCGCATAAGCTTGTGTTATCTCAACATAAGGGGGATACCGGCTTGAGCAGGCAAAAAAACGGAAGCTTTTTCGGCGGGACACTGGTTTTGATGCTTTCGGGCATTTTGGTAAAGGTCATCGGTGCATTTTTCTCGATTCCGCTGGCAAATCTTTACGGCGCGGACGGAAATGACATCTTTATCAGCGCATACTATGTGTATACCGCCATGTATGTGATCTCATCTGCCGGACTGCCGGTGGCGGTCTCCAAGATGGTTTCGGAGGCCAAGGCGCTGGGCAGAGGCAGGGAAGTGCGGCGCATCGCCCGGGTGACCTTTCTTACCTTTTTGATCATAGGATCGGTGCTGTCGCTGGCAATGATTCTGCTGGTGGACGAGATCTGCCTGTTCATCGGCGGCTCCTGCCGCTATGCCATTTTGACGGTAGCACCTACCATTTTCTTCACCTGCATCGTGTCGGCTGTCCGGGGCTACTTCCAGGGACTGTCCAACATGGTTCCCACTGCGGTTTCTCAGATCATCGAAGCGCTGGGCAAACTGATTTTCGGTCTTGGCCTGGCCTGGTACCTGATGGAGGCGGGTTATCCGCTGGACATCGTGGTGGCCGGAGCCATCGGCGGTGTGACCCTGGGCACGGTGTTTTCTGCACTGTTTGTCATTGTGTACGCACTTCGGCACAAGGAAGAAGCCGATTTGCCGGAGGGGGGCAGCTGCCGGAGCAGTGGCGATATTTTAAAAACGCTGGTCAGGTTGGCCATCCCCATCACTGTAGGTGCGTCGGTGTTCAGTGTCAGCTCGCTGATCGACACCTTTATGGTCAAGCTGCGGCTGCAGGAAGGCTGTTTTATGACCGATGCAGCGGCTGGATTTACCTATGGCGCCTATGGATATGCCGTAAAGCTGTTCAACTTGCCGTTGTCGCTGGTAACGTCCATTGGCGTCAGTCTTATCCCTGCCATCAGTGGAGCTTTGGCTGTGGGCAGCAGGGAAAAGAGCGTTCAGTTGACCGAAAGCGCTTTTCGGCTCACCGGTCTGCTGGCTTTTCCTTGTGCGGTAGGTCTGGCGGTTATTCCTCAGCCCATTTTGGAGGTGCTGTTCGTCGGTCAGCCCGAGGCCTGCGCCCTTGCAGCACCGCTGCTGCGGCTGCTGGCACCGGCGGTCTTTCTGGCCGGTATGGTGTCGGTAAGCAACCCGGTACTGCAGGCCACCGGCAAGGTCAACCTGCCGGTGATCGCTATGGGGGTCGGCGCGGTAGTCAAAATCGTCTGCAATTATGCGTTGGTGGGATTGCCCGACGTGGGCATTCATGGTGCACCTATTGGTACCAGTCTTTGCTATCTGGTGATTTTGGTGATCAATCTGATCAATGTTCGCCGCCTGCACATTCCGTTTTCATTGCGCCGTTCCTTTTTGCGACCCTTGCTGGCCGCCGGGGTGATGGGTGTGTTTGTCTGGCTGATTTATCCGCCGTTGGCAGCAGGTTTGGGCAGTGGACGGCTGATGAGTTTGCTTGCTGTGCTGCTGACGGTAGCTTTGGCAGCGGTGGTTTATTTGCTGATGTTGATTGCGGTAAAGGCTTTGCCGCGAGAAGATATTTTAATGCTTCCAAAAGGCGAAAAAATTGCAAAAATCCTGAGAATTCGATGATTTAGCATTGCCAAGGGGATGAAAATATGGTAGATTTAAAAAAGGAAACTTATGGGTTTGACGACCTGCAGAAAATCATGGCGCATTTGCGTCAGCGCACAGGCGGCTGCCCTTGGGATGCAGCGCAAACGCACGCCAGCATCCGCAAAAATTTTATTGAAGAGGCCTACGAGGTCTGTGAGGCCATTGACCGAAATGACAACGCCCTCTTGTGTGAGGAATTGGGAGATACCCTGTTCCAGGTGGTGTTCCACACCCGAATCGCTGAGGAGGAGGGCGCTTTTTCCATGGACGACGTTACCTCGGGCATCTGCAAAAAGATGATCGAGCGGCATCCCCATGTGTTTGGTACCCACGAAAAGCTGGAAAAGCCTGAAGATACCTACAATGTCTGGGATGCGGTCAAGGCACAGGAAAAGAGCCAGAAAACCTATACTGATGCCATGAACGATGTGGCAAAGACCCTGCCTGCTCTGATGTATGCTGAAAAAGTGCAGGGGCGGGCAAAAAAATCCGGCTTTGACTGGCCTGCGGTCAGTGGCGCTATGGAAAAGATCCGGGAGGAAACTGCCGAGCTGCAGGAATGTCTGGATCAGGGCAGGGACGTTCAGGAAGAACTGGGCGATCTGCTGTTTGCCGCTGTCAACGTGGCACGGATGCAGGATGTGGATCCCGAGGAAGCCCTGCTTCGTGCTACCCAGAAGTTTATGAAACGCTTTGCCCTGGTGGAGCAGAAGGCTGGGACTGCCCTGAAAACCATGTCTATCGAAGAAATGACCGCTTTGTGGCAGCAGGCAAAGGAAGAAACGCGATAAACGGAAAACCGTTTTGATAAAAAGGATATTATAAAATGGAGGAATATACCAATGAACAAGACTGAACTGGTTGCAGCCATTGCTGAGAAGACCGATCTGACCAAGAAGGATGCCGAGCTGGCTCTGACCGCTGTTGTGGAATCTATCACCGAGGCGCTGGAGAAGGGCGATAAGGTCCAGCTGATCGGCTTTGGTTCTTTTGAAGTGAAGAATCGCGCTGCTCGCACCGGCCGCAACCCCAAGACCAAGGAAGCCATTGAGATCGCCGCTTCCAAGTACCCTGTTTTCAAGGCCGGTAAGGCTCTGAAGGACAAGGTTGCCAAGTGAAAATGGTAAAATATGGGGCTGCGTTTGCGGCCCCTTTTTTCATCGGAGGAACATATGCGTTTGGATAAATATCTCAAGGTCGCCCGACTGATTAAGCGCCGTACCGTGGCCAATGATGCCTGTGATGGCGACCGGGTCACCGTCAACGGCCGGGAAGCAAAGGCTTCTTATCAAGTCAAAGTGGGCGATGTGATCGGCATCACCTTTGGCAACCGCAACCTGCGAGTGAAGGTGCTGGCTGTGCCGGAATTTGCAAATAAGGAGCAGGCCGCTCTGCTGTATCAGGAGCTGCCCGCTGAGGAATAAATTGCCGAAAGGGGCGCGCGGTATGGGATCGTACAGCAATCAACAACGAACAGAAGCCTTTCGAGCCAGGATCGAGGAACTGTCACCTAAAAACGGGAAGCGGGAGCGCTCCTATCTGCGGTCGCTGCTGCTGATTTTTGTTATCGTAGCCATCGCTGCCACGGTAGTCGATGTTCGCAAACCCAGCGTCGACAAGGCACAGGCCGCTTTTACCGATCTGGTCTATCAACAGATGGAGGAGCAAAAGACCGAGCTATGGCTGGGTAAGACCTCCGCGCAGGAACTGCTGAAGCAGGAGGGATGGATCACCGACGTGGACAGCGACCCCGATGTGCGTCGGACGGCGGCTGCCTTGCTGGGGCTTCCTCATGTCAGCTTCAGTGATGCGCCGGTGCTCAACTGGAATGGACTTAAAACTGAAGAAGCTGCTCGGCTGTGGGAACTTTGGCAGACCCAGCCCGAAGGGCAGTCGGAAGTGGACTTTATCAATCAACAGCTAACGCTTCACAAGCAGAACCGAACCTTGCCCGGACTTGGGGAAAATCTTTGGGTGATCAACGATCAATATCTGTTGGCGGTTCACGAAAATACGGTTGGAATCTGTCTGCTGGCGGAACTGAAGCATCTGGATTAGTAAAAATCTGCATAAAAAACAAGACCTTCTCATAGGATTGGACAAACCAATGCCATGAGGAGGTCATTTTTTATGGTCAACAACGATTTCCGAGCCGAACTTCCCCACAGCATCCAGCTGGAGGAACGACACCGTCTGGCGGTCACCGGTGTCAGCGAAGTGCTCAGTTTTGATGAAAACGAGGTCATTATGGATACCAGTCTGGGTCTTTTGACGGTGGAAGGTGAGGGTCTGCACGTAGAAAAGCTCAGCCTGGACATGGGCGAGCTCAGTTTGGAGGGCTCCATTCAGAGCCTTTGTTACAGTCGCGACCGGCAGAAGAAAGGCTCCTTCTGGTCTCGGGTGTTTTAAGTGCTGCCGACGGAATTACATCTGCAGATGCTTTTTTGCCTGCGGTTTGCAGGTCTCGGCGCAGTACTGGGTCTGTTTTATGACCTGTTGCGAGCCATTCGCACGCATTTTCGGCTAAAACGGTGGGGGACAGGCCTGTTGGACGTAGTATTCTCTGTGACGGGAACGGTTTGTTTTTTGCTGTTGCTGCTTCGCGGCACTGACGGACGATTGCGGTTTTATTTACCGCTGGGGTTAGCAATGGGGTTTTTACTCTATCGCAAAACCGTTTCACGCTGGGTGCTGCACTTACTGTTGCGGCTGCTGAAGCTGACGGGACGGATGCTGGACGAATTGTGGGAAATCCTGCTGTGGTCGTTCAGCTTTCCACGGGGCAACTAAAAAGAAAGGGCAGGAGCGTTGCTCCTGCCCTTGGACATTTGTTTACAGCAGATAGGCTGCCAGCAGATCGAAGGTGGCAGTCATACCGTCGATATGGGTGCGCTCATAGCCGTGAGAGGCATACACGCCGGGGCCGATCAGGCTGTGCTTGATGTCGTAACCAGACTTCAGCGCACAGTCCACATCGGAGGTGTAGGCATGATACACATCGATGGCGTAGTCAATATGATTGTCGATGGCAGCTTTCAGCAGAGCCGTGGTGACCTCATAGTTATAGGGGCCGCCGGCATCTTTGGCACAGATGGAAACCTGCTTTTCGGTACAGGTCATGGTGTCACCCACGCAGCCCATATCCACGCTCATCATTTCCACGATACCATCGGGGATGCCGTGGCAGGCGCCGTGACCGACTTCTTCATAAACGGTGAAGGAGATCCAGATAGAGCGCTTCAAAGCAATGTTCTCGTCAGCGATCATCTTCGCCAAAGCCAGCAGGATGGCGGCGCTGGCCTTGTCATCCAGGAAACGGCTCTTGATGTAGCCCTTGGAGGTGATGGTCAGACGGGGCTCCACGGCAACAATATCACCGGCGCGGATACCCAGCTTGGCAACATCTTCGGCAGAACGCACATCTTCGTCCAGAACAACTTCCATGTTGCTCATGAAATCGCGCTTGAGGCTGGCCAATTCCAGATTGACATGAGCAGAGGCGTTTTCGATCTGGATCGTGCCTTCGTACTCACCGTTGAAGCGGGTCTTGACCTTGACATTCATGGTCTCCACGTTGGAGGCCTGCAGACCACCGATGCGGGATAGCATCAGACGACCGTTGGACTTGACACAGTCCACCATGGCGCCCAGCGTATCCACGTGAGCCATCAGCATAATAGGCTCGCCCTCGCCGCCCAGATGGGCGCGGATGCCGCCCTTATAGGGGTTTTCGGGCTTATAACCCAGACGGGTCAGTTCGGCGTTCATGTACTCCTGCACTTCGGCAGTGTAGCCGCTGGGACTGTCAATAGCCATAATAGCCTTCAGCTGTTCCAGCATATACTCCTGATATTGCTTTTTCATGGAAAACCTCCTAAGATGATCATAGTATGTTCAGCATACCATATCTAAGGGCAATTCGCAAGGCGAAACCTTGCAGAAAGCAGCGGTTTTGGATATAATAGCAGCCGAAAAGGAGCGTGTTCCAAATGAGAAAGATTTGTACGCTGCTGATCTGTACGGTGCTCCTGCTGGGGCTTTGTGGCTGCGGCAGCCCGAAGAAATATACGGCAGAGACCTTTGCTTTTGACACTGTCATCAGCTTGGTAGCTTATTGCGACAGCGAAGAGCAGTTTCAAACCATCCGAAAGGCGGCTTTTGATCGTATTCAGGAGCTGCATAAGAAATTCGATATTTACAACGAATACGAGGGTATGAATAACCTTTGTACCGTCAACCGAATGGCAGGACAGACCGTTGCGGTGGATAAGGAGATCCAGGAGCTGATTTTAAACGCTTCCCGCGGCTGGTATCAGCAGAACGGTGGAAGGGTAACCATCGCGCAGGGGAAGCTGTATGACCTGTGGCGGTAGGCGCGGGAAACCGGCGTCCTGCCCTCGGAAGAGGCCATTCAGCAGGCTATGGCGCACGGCAGTGTGGAAAACATCCGTCTGGGTAATCGGGAAGAAGCTTCCATTACTCTGCTGGATCCCGAAATGGCACTGGATGTGGGCGCCGTAGCCAAGGGCTATGTGGCACAGGCCGCGGCAGAGGCCGCACGGCTTGCTGGGGGTGAAAACTTTGCCATCTCAGCCGGCGGAAACGTGGTGGTATGGGGTGACGTGAATGGACGACCGTGGAATGTGGGCATCCGGGATCCGCAGTCCAATGATCCTGCCGCTTACGCAACGACCGTTGAGGCCAGCTACACCTCTCTGGTAACCTCCGGCGGCTACGAGCACAACCTGGTGGTGGACGGCAAGGAATACTGCCACATCATTGACCCCCAAAACCGGTTATCCCGCCAATTATGTACTGTCTGCCACGGCCATCCATTTTATTCCGATGAAGCTGACATCTACTCCACCGCGTTGTTTCTCATGACACCGGAGGAGGCCATGGCGTTCGCTGAGGCGAATGGCTTCCGCGCCATTATCATTGATCGAGAAGGGAAAATCTGGGATTCTGATTCCAATAAATAAGAAAAAGAGCGCGTTGCAAAATGTGCTCTGTTATTGCGAGGCCTGTGAAACAGGCCGTGGCAATCCGTTTTTCTATGCTGAAATATACGGATTCCCACGCAAAATGCCGCCAAAAGGCGGGCTAATGGCGGCATTTTTGCTCGGAATGACAGAAGGGGCGGCATTGTGCAACAAGCCCTTTTGATGTAGTTTAAACGCGGAAGGGACTGGTCTCGATCAGACGGTGCAGACGAGGCCGATTGTGGATACTGTGGTTATAGGCATTGTCCAGCCAGTACTCCACCAGCTCCTGATATATTTCGGTGAGCAGCTCACCCAGATAATGCTTTTCGTGCAGATCCAGATTATACAGGTCGGTGCGGCAGTCCAGCTCCTCCCACATCAGGTGGATCTTCATAACCAGCTCGGTGAACTTATTGGACTGGGTCAGCGCCGGATTCTCCAGAATATTGCGGTAATAATCTTTACGCTCATCCAGATGGTAGTGCAGACCGAAGAAATCCACCTTTTCCACATTCAGTTGGAAGGGATAGTCCTTCAACTGAGCCTTTGCGTTTTGATAATCTGCCGACTTCCAGTCCATGGTTACGTCCAAAATAGCGGCCAGACTGTCGGAATTCTGGTCAAAGCTGGACAGATACCGGAGCATATTTCCGCCCGATTCATTGAAAAACAGCGTTTCAATGATAGAAAGTTTGCTCTGGCTTTCCTCTTCGTGAGCCTTTTCAATAATGCGGTCAAAGAACAGGGTCATTAGAATAGCCTCCAGCGGCATACCCGCCAAATCGTGCAGGAAGAAGATTCCGATATGATGAAGATCACGGAAAATCAGATAATGCAGCATATACAGCGCGGCAGAAGTACAGAGCATCAAAATGACGATCTGCTTCATGGTTAGCTTGTGGCCAAAGGGATTCTTCATAGGCGGGCTCCTTTCTGGATATATTACAGATCAGACAGCTTCAGATCGGCGGTATAGGTTACACCGCGGTCGTTGATGATAAAGACATGGATGGCGGCCTTGTCGCCCAGGGGATTGGCAGTCAGCATGGCCTTGGCAGGCAGGAAAATATTGCCGTTGATGGTGGCCTTGGTGTAGTGGAAGGGACGGTTTGCAGTGGTGGCGTAGTTGTAGGCATCATCCATGGTGTAAGCAATGATGCCGGTGCAGCAGCGGCGGCCGCCGTTGAAATTGGGATCCAGAGGCAGCTCTTCGTCGTCCACCACCAGACGGAACTCGTCACCGAAGTTGGTCTTCACCAGCTTGGCAGCCTTGCGATAGGGGCTGCCGGAACCGGCACCGGCCAGACGGGGACGGACAATATACATCAGACCGCTCCAGGCATGGATAAACTGTTCCATGGGATAGCGGCGGAAGGTCTGGCTGTCGGGCTTGCCGTAGGAATCGTTTACCAGAAGCCACTCACGCCCCTCACTGTCCACCTCCAGACCGCGAACGGTCAGCAGATGACCGGGGGTGTAGCCGGGCGTGTTTTCCACATAAGGGGCGCGCTCGGTGGCGCGCTCGTGGGTGTTGGAATAAGCAGCGTTAACGCCAATGGGATGCCCCTTCAGCAGCTCGGCACGCAGCTGGTCGGCGTTGGCAAAGGACAGCCAGGTTTCAAAACCAAAGCTGCCGGCCATAGCCATGGTAAAGGCCCAGTTACCGTGACCTTCATAGGTGTGATCCCAGCAGGCCATGGCAGATTCCTCTGGCAGCAGATCGGCACCCATGGAGTTCATCTGAACGGTGGCGGTGGTGGGAGAGCACATACCGAAGCCAATGTTGGGGTCGCGGATATTCTGACAATAACCGGGAGCGGGATTGTCGATGTTGACCTTGGGCTCCTGGTTCACCAGACGGTCGGCCTTGGACAGACGGGTGGTGACGCCCAGCAGACGCAGCACGGGGGCGGCAGCACCCTCTTCACGGCGCAGCACGCATTTGACCTGAACGGCCTTGCCAACGTGCTCCTTCTTCATGGTCAGGGTGTCGGTCTCCACGGAGGCCACACCGCCATCGGTGTTATTCAGGCTGGCACGCTTGACAAAGGGACCCCAGATGCCCCAGCTCAGCCAGTCGGACCACTGACCATCCTGATCCTGCGCACGGGCCAGAACTTCGGAATGGGTACCGGCGGGAACGTCGGTGTTCCAGCTGCAGACCACCATGGAAAAATCATCCAGAGTGATGACAGGAGAGACAAATTCACCCTCGGTGCAGCCGTCAGCCAGCACCAGAGCGCCGCGGCCAATAGCGGGAGCGGCCACCAGATTGGAAAGGGTACCTGCGGCAAAATCCTGACCGCAGGAGAAAAGGACTGTGTTGTTCATAAGCGTTATTCTCCATTATGTAATAATAAAATAAGCACAGGTTTATTATAAATAATTTTCTCCCGGCTGAAAAGAGGAAATAAAGAAAAAGTTATAAAAAGTGCTAAAAATTAACAAACTTTTTCGTTGCGTACAGGGTGGAAATCGTGTATCATAGAAACAGAATGAAAAAGTGAGGTGCCTGCCATGCGCTGTCCTTATTGTGCTTATCCCGAAAGCAAAGTCATCGACTCCCGTCCTACCGATGAGAACAATTCCATTCGCCGTCGCCGGGAATGTTTGTCCTGTGGAAAGCGATTTACGACCTATGAAACAGTAGAGAGCGTGCCGCTTGTGGTAGTAAAAAAGGATGGCTCCCGGCAGTCCTTTGACCGTCAGAAGATCCTGAACGGTATGGTGCGCGCCTGTGACAAGCGTTCGGTCACACTGCAGACGCTGGAGCAATCGGTGGCCGATATTGAGCAGCGGCTGCTGAATTCCATGGAGCGGGAGATCCCTACCGAGCGGGTGGGTGAGCTGGTCATGGAGGAACTGAAAAAGATCGACCAGGTAGCCTATGTGCGTTTTGCGTCGGTCTATCGCCAGTTCCAGGACATTGACAGCTTCGTTGCAGAACTGAATAAGCTGTTGGGTAAATAAGAATGATAAACGGCAGGGGAGACCCTGCCGGAGACTGTCAAAGAACCGCTTCGCTGGGTTCTTTTCGACAATTTGGTTCCGCGCT
>CAZVRM010000014.1:0-15537 GCA_964629605.1 uncultured Oscillospiraceae bacterium | reverse complement strand
TCCGGCAGTATACTGAAGAAAACAGACCTTTTTCGGGAGGTGCTTTCGTGAACAATATCATCACCTATGCCGAGCAGACGCTGGACACCTTTGCCGTCCGGCCTTTTTGCGATGTGGACAGTCTGATCCTGTCCTGTGTGGCCTATCTGGACATTCCGCAGGAACTGTCTGCCGCCCACAGCTGGAAAGGCCTGCCCCTGCGGGATCTGTTCCGGGCGGAACATTTTGACCGGCTGTTCTCGGTGACCTTTGCCCCCGAACGCACCAAAAAGCTGCTCACCGCCCTTGCCGCCAGCCCCCGTTTCCGGGATATTCGGGTGATGGGCTATGTGGATCACACCGACGAGGTGCTGGAAAAGCAGTTTTCCGCCATGACCTTCCGCTTGGCTGACCGGCTGTCCTATGTGGCCTTTCGGGGTACCGATTCCACCGTGGTGGGCTGGAAGGAGGACTTCAACATGGCCTTCCGCAGCCCCATCCCCTCTCAGGAGGAGGCCATCCGCTATCTGACGGTGGCCGGGCGGCACTGCCCGGGAACCATCCTGCTGGGCGGTCATTCCAAGGGCGGCAATCTGGCGGTCTATGCCGCCGCCTTCTGCAAGGAGAGCCTGCAGCTGCGTATCGGCAAGGTTTACTCCCACGACGGCCCGGGCTTTTTGCCCCATGTGCTGGAAAGCCCCGGTTTTTCCCGCATCAGCAGCCGGGTGGAAAAGACCCTGCCCCAGTCCTCGGTGATCGGTATGCTGCTGGAGCATCAGGAAAACGCCAAGATCATCAAAAGCCGGACGGTGAGCCTTTTGCAGCACGACCCCTTTACCTGGGTGGTGGAGCAAGGCAGCTTTCTGCCGCTGGAACAGCTGACGGTGGATGCCCGGCACGTGGATCGCACCCTCAGCGCATGGCTGCTCACGCTGGACAACCGGGAACGGGAGCGCATCGTTGACGCGCTGTTCGGTATTCTGGAGACCACCGACATCCGCACCTTTGCCCAGCTGCGCACCGACTGGCAAAAAACACTGCCGGCTGTGGCACGGCAGGTGCGTCATCTGGATGCCGACACCCGGGAGCTGCTGTTCCGTGCGTTGGGAGAGTTGGCCATTCTCAGCGTCAAGATGCTGCCCGAAGCCATCAAAAAGGATCTCTAAGCCGGTTTTCTTGACAGAGTTTGTCGAACGCCCTATAATACATATATTTATGACTGTTTATTTGTTAAAGGAGACCCCCGTATGGCTCGTCTTTGTGATCCCATTTTGTGTTCCGGCTGCACCGCCTGTGCATCGGTTTGCCCCTACGGCTGTATTTCCATGGAACCCGACAACGAAGGCTTCCGCCGCCCGGTGATCGACGCCGGACGCTGCGTGGAATGTGGCCTGTGCAGTAAGGCCTGCCCCGTGCTTAACACCCCCAGCACCACCCGTCTGCCGCTGGCTTACGCTGCAAAAAGCAAGGACGAAACCGTTCGTTCGGTCAGCACCTCCGGCGGTGTGTTCACCCTTCTGGCGGAGCATATTCTGGAGCAGGGCGGCGTGGTGTTTGGCGCTGCCTACGACGCCGACTTCAAGGTGGAGCACCGGATGGTGGAATCGCCCGAGGGACTGCCTGCGCTGCGGGGCACAAAATATGCCCAGAGCGACCTCGGCGGCTGCTTCCTGCAGGTAAAAGACCAGCTTTCCCAAGGAAAAAAGGTGTTGTTTTCCGGTACACCCTGTCAGGTGGCTGGTCTGCAGGCCTTTTTGGACAAGCCCCAGCCCAATCTGCTGCTGGTGGATCTGGTGTGCCACGGCGTGCCCTCCCCTGCCGTCTGGGCGCAGTATGTCAGCTGGCGTTCTGAGCAGATCGCCGACGGCCACCGGCCGGTTTCGGTGAACCTCCGCTCCAAGGACAGCGGCTGGGCCACCTGTTCGGTGGATATTCGCTGGCCCTATGGCCGCAATTATCTGGCCACAAACCGGGAGGATCCCTTTATGCGCGCATTTTCCGGCGACCTGTGCCTGCGCCCCTCCTGCCACCGCTGCTCTGCCAAAGGTCTGAACCGCTGTTCTGACTTCACATTGGGCGACTACTGGGGCGTTGGTGAGCAGCTGCCTGTCATGAACGACAACAGGGGTACCTCCATCGTGCTGGTGCACAGCGACAAGGCCAAGGCCTTGTGGAACCAGCTGGCACCCGCCATGACGGTGCGTGAGGCAGACGCCCGCCGATGCATGGATCACAATCCCTCGGCGCTGCAGTCGGCAACATATGACGCCGAAAACCGCAACTCCTTTATGCACCGTTATGCCGGTGAGGATTTTGCCGCGTTGGTGGACGAGCTTCTGCCCAAGCCTGCCCAAAGCAACAGCTTTACCAGCAGACTCAAGCGACTGTTGAAAATTTAAAAAACTGCAATGGACGGGAATTTTCCCGTCCATTTTTGTAAGATTTCGATCTTTTTTGCGTCTAAAAGGATGAAAGGGGGTGTTCGGGTGAATCAGGCCATGTTTGAGAGCATTTACAAGGCTTATTTCGGGCGGGTATACCATTATCTGCTGGCACAATGCCGGGATCATCATCTTGCCGAGGAGCTGACGGCCGATACCTTTTTCAAGGCGCTGGGCAGCCTGCAGGAATTCCGTGGCGACAGCGACCCGGGCACCTGGCTGTGCGCCATCGCCCGCAACCTGTATGTGAGCCATCTGCGAAAGCACGCCCCCACCCAGCCGCTGGAGAAGCTGCCCCAAATGCCAGACCCCGGCACCCCCGATCCGGCAGAGCTGACCGAGCAGCAGGAGGAACTGATGGGACTTTACGCCCGGCTGCACCGCTTGGCAGAGCCCTATAAAGAGGTTTTTCTGCTGCGGGTGCTGGGACAGCTGTCCTTCCGGCAGATCGGGCAGCTGTTCGGCAAGACCGAAAACTGGGCCTGCGTCACCTATCACCGGGCCCGCAAAAAACTGCAAGAGGAGGAGTGCAAATGAAGCTTCCCTGTTCCGTGATCCAGGATCTTCTTCCCCTGTACGCCGAAGATCTGACAAGTGATGAGAGCCGCACGCTGGTGGAGGAGCATCTGCCCCAGTGCGATACCTGCAGTAAGACGCTGAAAGAACTGCAGGAGCCCAAGCCGGTGACTGCCGTCACCGATATGGTACCGCTGCAGTTGATGAAACATCTGCTGCGGAAATACACAGCCTTTTGGTGCCTGTTGGTTGGCTGTCTGGTGGCCGCTATCGTGTTTGCCTTTTTGGGTCGGATGACCACTGCCGAAAGTGCCCCCTATGTCAAGGGTGTGTTTTCCTTCGGGCGAAATGCCGACGGTTATCTGTTTGCCGCCATCACCAACAAAGCCCCTGACGGAGTGGATTATCAGGTGGAATATTTTTATGATGAATATGGACGGGAGTGCATGGCCATCGCCGGTTACACCAGCCCTTTGCTGCGCTCACTCTGTGTGAACCGCGCCGGAGCCACGCTGGTGGCTCGATCCGACACCATCCGTTATGTTTACTACTGTGACCAATCTCGCAACGGCAAGCTGACCCTTTTGTCGGGGCCATCAGACTATGCCGTTTCGGGCGGCGGTGCCATACTGCCCCGGTTAGTGCTCAATTATTATCTGTTCGCATCTCTTGCCTTGGCCGTGGTCTTTTTCCTTCTGGCGCTGCTCCTGCGTAAAAGGGCCTCCGGGCTCACCTTGCTGCACACCGCCCTGGCCTTCAACTGCTACGCCCTGGCCCATCTGGCCGTCAAGGGGCTGAACGGCATCACCTATTTTCTGCAGCAGGATCTGGCCTTTATCCTGCTCACCGCCATCACGCTCTTCGGTGCGGTTTTCTCCGCTTTAGCCCTGTACCGTCTGCAGAAAGACAGATAAACTTGAAAAAAGCACCCGGTCGGGTGCTTTTTCTGCTATTTCATCAGCATTTCTTTTTTTGCCACCGGAGACAGCTCCACCAGCAGAGGGTCGATGCCCGTGCCGTAGGGGGCTCGCCATGCGTGCAGTTCATCCAAGACGGCCTGCTCCCCCCGTGGCAGGGTAATGCGGGCTACCAGACCGCCTCCCTCGCCGCTCATGAGCATCATCTGTCCGCCGTGGGCATCCACATAAGCCCTTGTCAGCTCCAGCCCCAGTCCCAGACCACCGATGCTGTGAGGCTCTTCCTGCCCCACTACCCGGTTCATATCCCGGAAAAGATCGCCGCCCATGCCGCAGCCCCGGTCGGCCACAGAGAGCACCGCGTCGCCGTTGTCCCGCTGCTGCAGGGTGACGCTGACGGCGCCCCCCTCCTTTTGTGCCAGAATGGCATTGGTCAGCAGGTGCAGCATCACACTGCGCACCCGGTCGGCATCCACACGGCACTGCACCGACCCTTCGGGCAGGCGGTAATGCAATTCAATGTTCCACGCCTCGCAATAGGGTCGCGCCCGTTCCAGCAGTTCCCTGCAGAAGGCGTTCAGTTCCACCTCGCTGTAATAAAGCTGCAGCTTTCCGCGCTCCACCAGCGCCAGTTCTTCCACATTGCGGGACATCCGCAGCAGCCGGTACAGATGCAGCTGCATGGCTGCCAGCGCAGGCTCCTGCTGAGGCGAGGCGCTGTCCCACAGCAGCTGTGCCGCAGGCATGAGCACCCCCAGCTCCCGATCCAGCTCCCGTGCCAGAAACAGACCCATCCCGGCGGGCTTGATGCGGTTTTTCTCCCCGTTGACGGGGAACAGGGCGATCTGGATGCCGTCTCCGTCCTCCCAGGGTTCGGCACGGCAGTTAAAGGCCTGTCCGTGCATCTCGCACCGGAAGGCATAGGGATTGCCCGCCAGCGTTTCGGCGATCAGCCGTGCGGCGGTGGCATCCTCCAGAAAATCATTGAGGTTCCGGCCGCTGAGATCCTCTTCGATCATCAGCTTCAGCGGGCCGCTGGCATAGCGTATCCGGCCGGAGGGGGTACACAGCAGATAGGCTTCCGCGGTGAGGATATGCTCACGGAAGGCGGTCAGCCCTGCGGGTTCTTTCTTTTCGTTCACGAGCGTCCTTCCTTTCCACGAAAAAGCGCGTTTTTTGTTGTTCTGATTGTATGATAATTCATCATTGGCCATTTTGCAACGATAATTTTGGCAAAAGTGCATTGTCAGTTTTGGTCGAGCACCCTTGCTTTTGGGCGAAGGGTGGGATATAATAATGATACATAGCATTTCAACGGATTTATCAATTATAAAACGATGGAGGCAGATTTATCATGAGAACGATTGCAATCAATGGCTTCGGCCGTATCGGCCGTCTGGTTTTCCGCGAGATCCTGCGCCGCAATGATCCCGATATGCGTGTTGTAGCGATCAACGGTCACCGTATGACCCCCGACTATATGGCCTATATGCTGAAATACGACACCGTTCACGGCCGTCTGGACGCCGAGGTCACCTATACCGAGGACAAGCTGATCGTCAACGGTCAGGAGATCGCCGTCATCCAGGGTGATGACCCCGCCGCCAACCCCTGGGCTGAGCTGGGCGTTCAGTACGTCATCGAGTCCACCGGTAAGTTCAAGACCGTGGAGACTGCCAGCGCTCACATCAAGGCCGGCGCCCGCAAGGTCATCATCACCGCCCCCTCTGACGACGCTCCCATGTTCGTTATGGGCGTCAACCACGACAAGTATGATCCTTCCATGACCGTGGTTTCCAACGCCTCCTGCACCACCAACTGTCTGGCTCCCGTTGCCAAGGTTCTGAACGACAACTTTGGTCTGAAGGACGGTCTGATGTCCACCATCCACGCCGCTACCGCCACCCAGAAGGTGGTTGACGGTTCTTCCAAGAAGGACTGGCGCGGCGGCCGTGCCGCTTTCGGCAACATCATCCCCTCCTCCACCGGTGCCGCCAAGGCCGTGGGCAAGATCATCCCCGAGCTGAAGGGCAAGCTGACCGGCATGGCCTTCCGTGTTCCCACGCTGGACGTTTCCTGCGTGGATCTGACCTGTAATCTGGAGAAGCCCACCACCTACGCCGAGATCTGCGCCGCCATGAAGAAGGCTTCCGAGGAAGGTCCTCTGAAGGGCATCCTGGGCTATACCGACGAGGACGTGGTGTCCAGCGACTTCACCACCGATCCCCATCCCTCCATCTTTGACGCCAAGGCCGGCATCCAGCTGACCGACACCTTTGTGAAGGTGGTCGCCTGGTACGACAACGAGTACGGCTACAGCGCCAACACCGTCAACCTGCTGGAGTACATGGACGAGATCGACCACAAGTAAAAAACACGCTTTTTATCAGGCGAGCCAGAAGGTTCGCCTGATTTTTTGCGTACAAGCCTTATTTTTTCTCTGAATTTTCAGAAAACCTATGGCGTCTTACAGAAAAATGTTGTAAAATATGGGGTAAGATAGGAATCGTATATCCGTTTTGAATTTATATAGGAGTTTCATTCATGTTTGAAATCGTAACCCAGGAAACCCTGCCTCTTTTTGAGGCGTTTATCGAAGGCCATCCCAAGGGCCATTTCCTCCAGTCCAAGCAGTGGGCGCCCGTCAAGCCCGACTGGACCTGGGAGGGCATCCTCAGCCGTGACGAGGAGGGCAGCATCCGGGGCGCTATGAGCGTGCTGATCCGCAAGATGCCCGGTGTCCCCTACAAGCTGATGTACGCCGCCCGCGGCCCGGTGTGTGATCTGGACGACCGGGATGCACTGAAGGATCTGACCCACGGCGCCGCTTTTCTGGCAAAAAAGAACAATGCCTACGCCCTGCGCATCGACCCCGATGTTCCCTCTTCTGAGACCGGCTTTATCGAGCTGATGAAGAGTCTGGGCTATGCCCACCACCCCGGCGACAAGGACTTCAACGGCATCCAGCCCTGCTACGTCTTCCGTCTGAATGTGAAGGATAAGACCGAAGAGGAACTGCTGGCCGCCTTCCACTCCAAGACCCGCTACAATCTGCGCCTGTCCGCCCGCAAGGGTGTCACCGTCAAGCTGTGCGGCAAGGAGATGCTTGCCGACTTCACCCGCATCATGAAGGCCACCGGCGACCGGGACGGCTTCATCACCCGCCCCCAGTCCTATTTTGAGACCATGATGGACGCGCTGGGCGAAAACGCCCGCCTGTATATGGCCTTCTGGGAGGACGAGCCTATTGCCGGAACGCTGGCCATCCATTACGGCAACAAGGTCTGGTATCTGTACGGCGCTTCGGCCAACGAGCACCGCAACGTGATGCCCAACTATCAGCTCCAGTGGGAAATGATCCGCTGGGCGCTGGAAACCAAGAGCGACATTTACGACTTCCGCGGCGTATCCGGCGATCTGAGCCCCGACAATCCCCTGTACGGCCTGTATCTGTTCAAGAAGGGCTTCGGCGGCGATCTGGTGGAATTCTGCGGCGAGTTCGAGATGATCTATAACAAAACAGCTGATTTTATCGTCAACAAGGCACTGGGCACCGCCCGCTCCCTGCGCCGCAAGCTGAAACAGCTGAAAAACCGGGATCAGGAACGCAAGCACAAGGAAGCTGTCTCCGCCCGGGGCGCCAATACCACCACCGAAGAGAAAGAGTAACCTGATCCGAGGGGAGGATCGATATGAAAACCCTGTTGGTAGAAACAAACAAGATCCGCGCCAATCTGGAGACCGTCAAGGCGCGCGCCGGCAAGGCGCAGGTCATCGCCGTGCTCAAGGCCAACGCTTATGGTCTGGGACTAAAAGAGATGGCACAGCTGTGCCGGGAGGCCTCCATCCGCCGCTTTGCCGTCACCGAGCCCGAGGACGCTGTCCGTCTGCGTGACTGGGGCTTTGGTGAGGAGGAGATCATCGTCCTGCGCTCCACCGCCAACGCCGAGGAGATCCAACAGATCCTCCAGTCGGGCGCTACCGCCACGGTAGGTTCCTACGATGCGGCGCTGGCGCTCAACGGTCTGGCCGAAAGTCAGGGCATGGTCTGCGACGTGCACATCAAGGTGGACACCGGCATGGGGCGCTACGGCTTTTTGCCCACCGAGATCGACCGAATTCTCAGCGTTTACCGCTATCTGACCAATCTGAACGTCACCGGCACCTATACCCACTATGCCAACGCCTTCAAAAGCGTGAAAAAGACCCAGCTGCAGCTGGACGCCTTCAAGGGCGTGGTGGAAAAGATCCGTGCCGCCGGTTTTGAGCCGGGTATGCTGCACGCCTCCAATTCCGAGGCCATGTTCGGCTGCAAGACCGACAATCTGGACGCTGTCCGTATCGGTTCGGCGCTGGGCGGTCGGGTCATCGCCAAGGGCGACCACGGCCTGCAGCGCACCGGACGGCTGCAAAGCGAGATCGCCGAAGTCCGCTGGCTGCCCACCGGCTGTCCCGTGGGCTACGGCAGTGCCTTTGTCACCAAGCATCCCACCCGTGTGGCCATCGTCCCCGTCGGTTCGGCCGACGGCTACATGGTGGAAAAGGCACGCTCCAGCTTTGGCTTCAAGGAGTGCTTCCGTGCGGCCTGCTCGGCCATGCTGTCCTTCTTCCGCCGCCGGAAATATTATGTGACGGTAAACGGCAAGCGGGTTCCCGTCATCGGCCATGTGGGTGTCAACCACACCGCCATTGATGTGACCGAGGTGGAATGTGCACCCGGTACGCTGGTACAGCTGGATGCCGCCCCCCTGTTTGTTCCCGCCTCCATTCCCCGGAAATACGTGGACTAAATGTCTGAAAAATTCATAAATTTACCTATAAATTATTTGTTTCCATACAGAAAGCGAGGAAAATACTATGAAAATGATCCTTGGTATCCTGAACACCGATGACGCGCCCGTGGTCATCCAGCATCTGAACAAGTCCGGATACTTTGTCACCCGTCTGACCACCTCCGGCGGCTTCCTGCGTGCCGGCAACGCCACCATTCTGGTTGGCGTGGAAGACGAAAAGGTGCAGCCCGTCATCGACATCATCCATCAGTACTCCCGCAGCCGCAAGCAGCTGATGCCCACCACCTCTGAGGCCGGCATCGGTTTCTTCCCCACCATGCCCGTAGAGGTGCAGGTTGGCGGTGCTACCATTTTCGTTATGGACGTTGACCACTTCGAGAAGTTCTGATGCGGCTGCCTCATCTTTTGGGCAATTCCCGGCTGAAGGAGGCGCTGGCCTCTCTGCCGCCCAGCGGCGTTGGCTCTGCTGTACTGCTGGACGGCCCTGCCGGCATCGGTAAGCGCACGGCGGCCGCCGATCTGGCAGCCGGTCTGCTGTGCCCCGAGCCAAACGGCCCTTGTGGCCTGTGCCCCTCCTGCAAGCGGGCAAGCGCCGGCTCCCATCCCGATCTGATCTGGCTGAAGGAGTCCGAGCCCGGTAAGGGCGTCAAGCTGGAGCAGGTGCGCGATCTGCGCGCCCAGAGCTTTCTGCGCCCCTCGGAGGCACCCTTCAAGGTCTTTGTGATCCCCCAGGCCGACCGCCTGAACCTGCCCTCGCAAAACGCCCTGTTAAAGGTGCTGGAGGAGCCTGCCTCCTCTGTTTTTGTGCTGCTCTGCGAAAATCGCGAGGCCATGCTGCAGACCGTCCGTTCCCGGTGCAAGACCTTCCGTCTGGCGCCGCTGGAGCAGCAGGAGCTGCTGGCCGAGCTTTCCCGGCGCTGCGACGCTCCCGCAGATTCCCTTCGCGCTGCCGCCGTCCAGTCGGACGGTCTTTTGGGGCGTGCGTTGGACATTCTGTCCGGTCAGGAAAAGGCCGGACACACCGCCGCCCGCGCTTTTTGTCAGGCGCTGACGGGCGACGAACTGGGCATTTTTCTGGCCTGTCAGGAGCTTAGCAAGCTCCACCGGGAGGAATATGCCGATTTTTGTGACGAAAGCTGCCGCCTGCTGACCCGGTCTGTGATGAACACCGGCAGCCGGCGTTCTGTGGATATTTTTGAATATTTGGAAAAACAGCGCGCCATGCTGAACCAAAACCCCTCGGTGACCGCCCTTGCAGGCGCACTGGCGGCCTTTTGCGGCGGGCTGTAAGATACGGAGGTATTATGACTGAAGTGATCGGCGTCCGATTTAAAAAAGTCGGAAAAGTCTATTATTTTGACCCCTGCGGCATTCAGGTGAAAAACGATGCAGCCGTCATCGTGGAGACTGCCCGGGGACAGGAATACGGCGAAGTTGCCATGGCAAACAGCCAGGTGGAGGACAGCAAGATCGTCCAGCCCCTGAAAAAGCTGGTGCGCGTTGCCACCGATGCCGACAGGAAAACCATGGAGCAGAACCTGCAGTTCGAGAAGGATGCCTTCAAAATCTGCGAGGAAAAGATCCTCAAGCACAAGCTGGACATGAAGCTGGTGTCGGTGGAATACACCTTTGACCGCAGCAAGATCCTGTTCTATTTCAGCGCCGACGGCCGTGTGGACTTCCGGGAGCTGGTGAAGGATCTGGCCGGCGTGTTCCACACCCGCATCGAGCTGCGGCAGATCGGCGTCCGCGACGAGGCCAAAATGATCGGCGGTCTGGGCATTTGCGGCAGACCTCTGTGCTGCAATGCCTTTTTGGAGAGCTTCCAGCCGGTGTCCATCAACATGGCCAAGGATCAGGGTCTGTCCCTGAACCCCACCAAGATCTCGGGCACCTGCGGCAGACTGATGTGCTGCCTGAAGTACGAAAACGATGCCTATCAGGATCTGCTCAAGCAGACCCCTCCCAACGAGAGTCTGGTGGACACCCCCTACGGCCGGGGCACCGTCATGGATACTTCCCTGCTGCGGGGCACCTGCCGTGTGCGTATGATGAACAGCTCCGATGCGCCCGTGACCGTTCCCTGTGACCAGTGCACCGTGCTGCGTCGCGGCCGCGACAAGGGCGAGCCGCTGGATCTGTCTGCGCCTCCCACACCCCAGCCTCTGCCCAAGGCTGAGCCTGTTGGCACTGCGACCGAAGCCCCCAAGGCCGAGCAGGGCGAGGGCAAGCCCCGCCGTGACCGGGAGCGCCGCCGCCCCGAAAACCGGGAAAACCGCGGCGAGCGTCCCCAGAACCACAAGCCTGCCGAGCGCAAGGACAAGCCCAAGGGCGACAAGCCGGAAAACAAGCAGCGTCCTCAGCAGGACAAGCCCAAGGCGCACAACGACAAGCCCAAAAAGGAAAATCCCCCGCAGGAAACCCATCCCGCAGAGGGCGGTCAGCCTGTCAGGGAGGGTGGTGACTACAAGCGCCGTCATCGTGGCGGTCGGCGCAACCACCGTGGCGGCGGCAACAAGCCCCAGGGCGGTAAGCCTCAGGCTCCCAAAGCGGAATAAACCAACCATCACCCCGGCAGGCAGTTCGCCCGCCGGGGTCTGCCACATGGGTAATGCTTTATGAATCGAGTAAGAAATGCCTTTGAACCCAGTTTTCTGAAAACCATCTTCCGCACGGCACTTCCCATCGCCATGCAGTTCTTTCTTGGCTCGGCGGTCAACCTGATCGACGTGGTAATGATCGGCTCGCTGGGCGACAGCGCCGTTGCCGCCTCAGGCGGCGCCAACCAGATCTTTTTCCTGCTCAATTTGATGCTGTTTGGCATCAATTCGGGCGCGTCGGTGTTTCTGTCCCAGTTCTGGGGCACCCGGGATCTGAAAAACGTCCGCCGCACCATGGGTATGATGTACCTGCTGGGCGCGGTGGCCGTCACCCTGTTCACCCTGGGCGCGGTGTTGGCGCCCCGATTTCTGGTGGGCTTTTATGTGCACGAGGAGCCTGCCCTGTCCATGGGTGCCTCCTATCTGCGCATCGTGGGCATCAGCTATCCGGTGACGGCGCTGAGCATGATTTTGTCCATGGTGTGCCGCTGTACCGGCGACGTATCCATCCCCACCCGGGCATCCCTGCTGTCCATCGGCATCAACGTGGTGGGCAACGCCCTGCTGATCTTCGGTCTGTGCGGCTTCCCCGCTCTGGGCTTGGAGGGCGCTGCCATCGCAACCGCCATCGCCCGCACTGCCGAGTGTCTGTTTCTGGTAGTGATCATCTACAAAAAACGGCTGCCCGGCGCGGCAAAGCTCAAAGAGCTGTTTGCCTTTGACAAGAGCTTCGTTTCCAAGTATATCAAGACGGCCTGGCCCGTGCTGCTCAACGAGATTTTGTGGAGCACCGGCATCTCTCTGTACTCGGTGGCCTACGGCCTGCTGGGTACCGAAGCGCTGGCTGCGGTACAGATCTCCAACACCGCCATTCAGCTTCTGTTCGTCTTTACCCGGGGTCTGAGCAATGCCTGCGGCATTTTCGTAGGTCGGACAGTGGGCGCAGGCGACCGGGAGCAGGCGCTGGATTACGGCTACCGCTTTGCCATTTTGCTGCCGGTAGTTGGGTTTCTCACCGGCTTGATCCTCATCGCCATCCATCCGTTGCTGCTCTCCCTGTATCGGGTTTCGGAGACCACGCTGGCCATGGCAAAAGCCCTGCTGATCCTGCAGGCGCTGATGGGCACCGTGAAGGCCGACAGCATGGCGCTGGTGGTGGGCATTTTCCGAGCAGGCGGCGACACCCTGTTCGCCTGTCTGCTGGACACCGGAACGGTGTGGCTGGTGGGCGTACCGCTGGCATTTCTGGGTGTCCGGCTGGGTGCACCCCTGTGGGGCGTGGCGCTTCTGGTGGCCTGTGACGACATTGCCAAGGTTGCCATCGGCTTTGTCCATCTCTTCCGGGAAAAATGGGTGAAAAATGTCACCGCACAGATCCAAGAGGGATAATGCATGAAAAGCCGTGATCGTTCGCAGGATGTTCTGGCCACAGCGCCCCTGTGGCCGCTGATGCTCAAGCTGGCACTGCCCGCCGTGGTGGCCCAGCTGGTCAACCTGCTCTATAATATTGTCGACCGCATTTATATCGGTCGTATGCCGGAGACCGGCCAGCTGGCGCTCACCGGTCTTGGCCTCACCTTCCCCGTCATTTTGTCCATCAGCGCCTTTTCCGCCATGGTGGGCAACGGCGGCGCACCCATCGCCGCCATTTTTCTGGGCAAGCAGGACAAGGATTCCGCCCAAAAGGTGCTGGGCAACGGTGTCTTTTTGCTGCTGGTCTTTTCGGTCTGTCTGACCACCCTGTTTTTCGCCATTAAAAAGCCCCTGCTCTATCTGGTGGGTGCCAGCGACCAGACCTTTGTCTATGCCGACCAGTACCTGTCCATCTATTTGCTGGGTACGGTGTTCGTTCTGCTGTCCATGGGTCTGAACCAGTTTATTTCCTGTCAGGGCAAGTCCAAGGTCGCCATGCTGTCCATCCTCATCGGCGCAGGCTGCAATATTGTGCTGGATCCTCTGTTCATTTTTGTCTTTGACATGGGCATCCGGGGTGCGGCGCTGGCCACCGTCCTGTCCCAGGCCGCGAGTGCCGTTTGGGTGGTAGCCTTCCTGTGCTCCAAAAAATCCAAGCTGCGCATCAGCCTGCCCAATTTGCGTCCCCGTGCCGATATGATCGGCCGGATCACCGCCCTGGGCATCTCGCCCTTCATCATGCAGATCACCGAAAGCGCCATCTCGCTGGTGCTGAACAACGGCCTGCAGACCTATGGCGGCGACCTGTACGTGGGTTCCATGACCATTCTCAACAGCGTCATGCAGATCGCCTTTTCCCTGAACAACGGCTTCGCCGGCGGCGTTCAGTCCATCATCAGCTACAACTACGGCGCCCGCAACTTTGACCGGGTCAAGCAGACCTTCCGCCGGATGATCACCACCACCTTTTTGATGGGTGCGGTGTTTTCCCTGTCGGTGGATCTGTTCCCCACAGCCTATGCCGGCCTGTTCACCGACAACCCCGAGCTGATCGCCCTCACGGCAAAGGTTTTGCCCCTGTTTACCGCCGGTATGTGGATTTTTGGCATCCAGACCGGCTGCCAGAACACCTTTTTGGGTCTGGGACAGGCCAAAATTTCGCTGTTTTTTGCCCTGCTGCGCAAGGTGATCCTGCTGATCCCGCTGGCACTGCTGCTGCCCCGTCTGGGGCTGGGTGTCTGGGGCGTTTATCTCTCCGAGCCCATTGCCGATGTGCTTTCTGCCAGCTGTATCGGCATCACCTTCCTGTTTTCTTACAAAAAGATCCTGTCCGAAGAAGCCGTCAAGCGGGTGTAAACCCGCCCGTTTCCCGAGGAGGTTTCCCATGTTCCGCCGCATCACTGCCTTTTTCTTGCTTTTGAGCCTGTGTGCCGTTCCTGCGCTGGCAGCTCACAAGGAACCAGAACTTACAGCGGCGGCGTCCGTCCCCGCTGACGTGCAGATCGACCCCAACCAACAGGCCATCGCCGATTATTGGGGCACGCTGACCCCCACAGCCGTGGAGCCCTTTGTGATGCCGCCTGCCGTCCAATCCCCCTATCTGATCGGTGAACTGAACCCCGCTTATACCGACACCGGCCTGCGGTATCTGAACTTTCTCCGCTGGCTCAGCGGCCTACAGCAGGTGACCCTCAGCGATCATCTGTGCGTACAGGCGCAATATGGCGCTGTGCTGCTGGCCGCCAACGATGTCCTCAGCCATACCCCCGAAAAGCCCGCCGATATGGAGGCCTCCTTCTACCGGATGGGCGCCAATGCCGCAGCCGTCTCCAACCTGTCCATGCGCTTCGGTTTTGAAACCGCCACCCTGCTGCAAAACGCGCTGCAGGGACATATGGACGAGGACAGCGCCCTCAACCGGCTGGATCTGGGACATCGCCGCTGGCTGCTGGATCCCCGACTGGGGAAGGTAGGCTTTGGCCTTGCCGCTTCTGCCACCCAAAAGCAGTACATCGTTGTGCCGGTCAGCGACGATTCCGGTACGGGTGCCATTCCCGAGGTTCTGCTGTGGCCCAGCGCCGGACAGTTTCCCAACAATGTTTTTGTTCCCGGCACCCCCTGGTCGATCCATCTGGATGAAGCCACCTTTGCCGCCCCGGTGGAAGCCCAGCTGCAGATCACCGTCACCCGGCACCGGGATGGCAAGGTGTTTGTGCCCTCCGTACTGGACGGACAGGCTCAGCTGAGTGCCGACGGCACCTATCTGCTGGCCAGCACCAAGGAATACGGCAGCGGCTGGTGCGTCAGCTTTTCCATCGGTAAAACCGCACTGGGAGAAAGCGCCTATCTGGGGGACTACACCGTGCGCGTCACCGGCCTGTATACCAAGCGGGGACAGGCCGCACCGCTGGAATACACCGTCCGCTTTTTTGATGCCGAAAACCTCTCTCAGCCCTCGGCTTGGGCCATGGAGGAGGTCACCGAGGCCGTCCGGCTGGAGCTGATCCCCGAGGCGCTCACCGACTTTTATCAGCAGCCCATCACCCGGCTGGAATATTGCCGTCTGACCATGCAGATTCTTCGGCAAAGAACCGGCCTGACCACCGAGGAACTGGTGGAGCAATACGCCCTGCCCGGATTTACCCCCGCTTTTTCCGACTGCAGTGACCCGGAAGTGCTGGCAGCCGCCGCCATCGGCGCGGTGTTCGGCCCGGGTGACGGCACCTTCCGCCCCGAGGGGCTGATCTCCCGGCAGGATGCCGCCGTCATGCTGCTGCAGGCCGCCGCTGCGGTGGGGGCCGAGGTGCTGCCCGCCGACGGTCTGCTGTATGCCGACATGGATCAGATCTCCACCTATGCCCGTTTGGCCGTTCAGTGG
>CAZVRM010000013.1:13647-15545 GCA_964629605.1 uncultured Oscillospiraceae bacterium | reverse complement strand
AGGACACCCGTTACACCCTGAAAGCCGCTCTGTGCGCCGATCTGGCCGCCTTTCTGATGTCAGGCATTGCCGTCCGTCTGCTGATGACATAAAAAAGACCCCCAATGGGGTCTTTTAGTTAAGCCATGCGATCATGAAATTGAGATACCCTGCAAAGGTCACCCACAACAAATAGGGAATCTGCAGCAGAGCCGCCTTGGGGCTGATTCGGCGAAACTGCAGAATCATGTTCCCAATCGCCAGCCACAGTAAAATCAGAATGAAAAAGGCCAGCCAATACCGCTCCAGCCGAAAAAACACCGGTGTCCACAGCACATTCAGCGCCAGCTGCAACCCATAGGCTCTCAGCGCTCCCCGGCTGCTGCCGGGTCGCCGCCAAACCATCCATGCCGAAATGCCCATGAGGGTATACAGCACCGACCACACCACCGGAAACAGCCATCCCGGCGGCGCCAGCGGCGGCTGATTCAGTGCGGCATACCCTTCCATATTGCTGCGCCCGGTGAGCAGATAGGAAAGGCCTGCCGCGCCCCAGGCGATGGCAACACTCACCGCCAACGGCACATACCGCTTCCATTTAGACATCAAAACGCCCCCTTTTCCCTTATTTTACGCGGAAAAAGAGGGCGTTATGCTTATTCTTTGGGCAATTCGGGGGCAACCAGTGCGGTTTTGAACTCAAAATAGTTCACCATACCCGGCGCTGCGCCCTGGGGCTTTTTCACCCGGCGTATCAGGGTGTAATCCACCGGCACCCGGGGCTGATTGGCCACGCTGCTGAAATAGGCTGCGATGCTGGCCGCCTGCCGCAGCGCTTCGTCGGAAGGCTCTCCGCCCTCGGTAAACAGCACGACATGGCTGCCGGGCACATTGCGGGCATGGAACCAGATGTCGTTCTTGCCTGCCCGACGGTGAGTCAGCTCGTCATTCTCCCGGTTGTTGCGTCCACACAGTACAATGAACCCACCCTCTACGGTAAATGTGCGGGGGGCATAGGCCAGCGGCTTGGGCTTGCGCTTGCCCTTTTCGGTAGGCTTCACATAGCCTGCCTGGATCAGCTCCTCCCGGATCTCCTTGATCTGGGCAGCATCTCCTGCAGCAGACAGGGTATACAGCACGTTCTCCACATACTCCAACTCCTGCTGTCCCAGCTGGATCTGCCGGGTCAGCGCCTCCTCGGCGCGCTTCAGACGGGTGTACTTTCCAAAGAGCTTCTGTGCATTCTCCTGTGGCGACAGCAGGGGATCCAGTTCCACCTTCACCTGAGGCAATTCGGGATCAAAATAATCCACCAGCGTCACCGACTTGTCTCCCGATTTGATGGCGTACAGATTGGCAGTGATCAGATCGGCGGTGCGTTTGAGCTTTTCCCGTTCCTCCGCCGTCTGCAATTCCTGCTTCTGCCCTGCCAGTTTACGCTCCAGACGCTTTTTTACGGTTGTCATGGTGCGCTCCATCGCGCCCGAGAGATTTTTCAGATCCTGCGCCCGGGTCTGCTCCCGGTAAAAATCATCCAGCAAGCTGCAAAAATCGCCGTATTTCTCCCAAACACCCTCCACGTGGGTCATTTCCATGGAGGCAAAGTCGTTCTTGCCGTTTTCCCGGCGCAGATGCCAGGGCTGCGCCTCGGTCTCCCGCAGCTGCAGCAGCTGTGCACAGATGCCCGCCGCATCACCGCCCCGATGCACCATTTCCCGCGCCATCATGGGGGACAGTCCTGCCAGAAGGTCGCACAGCCGTCCGGCATCCCCACTTGCATCCTCACAGATTTCCCGGATGGTATCGGGCGCGGTGTCCCACAGGGAGGGTTTCTCCTGCCGGGGCGGCAGGCGGTACAGCAGACCGGGCTGCACGGCACGGGGACTGCTTTCGTGATCCACCGGATGCATACAGGCCAC
>CAZVRM010000013.1:0-13547 GCA_964629605.1 uncultured Oscillospiraceae bacterium | reverse complement strand
AGCCAGACCGCCGATGACAAAACTGTCAAGCGCCATGGGACACCTCCTCCAATCGCTTCAAAATCCCGTCCTCCTCGGACGTATCCAACCCGGCAGACAGCTTGCCCGCCCGGGATTTCTCATATTTCTCCCGCAGCTTTTCCGCATATTCCGGAAACAGCGGATCAGGCAGCAGTTTTTCGGTAAATAAGTACCCGTTTTCCTCACCGCAGGCATCCCGCTTGCCGCCTCTGGCCTGCAGAACTACATACAGCCGGTGTCCCTCTCTTGCAAGCTGTTCCCGCTCAACGGTATAGCCGTTATCGGCCAGCCATTTGCGCAGGCGGTGTCCGTTGGTCATGGGCTGGAGCACCAGCTTATGATCGCCTGCCGCTGTCCAGGGTGCATCCTCCAGAATGGAGGCGATCATCTCGCCACCCATGCCGCAAATGGAGATGGTGTCGGCATCCTCCGGGCCAAAGGCCTCCAGTCCGGGACACAGCACAGCCCGTACCCGGTCACTTCTGCCGCAGGCGGCAATGTGAGCCTTGGCGGCCTCCAGCGGGCCGGGACGAATGTCGGAAGCTGCCGCTGCTTCCGCACCGTTTTCCACCAGATGCAGACACAGATAGGCGTGGTCACAACCCACGTCAATGACTTTTTTACAGGGCAGGCAGAACGCTGCCGCCAATTTCAATCTGGGGGTCAGTTCCATACTGCCCCTCCTTTCCAAACATACAAATAAACCAAGGGACATCATCCCTTGGTCTACTTGATTTCATGTGTGTTTCCTGTAACCAATTCGGAAGCGGTTACAAAAAATTAGGCCTTCTTTGCCAGGTGAGCGTTGATCTTAGCCACCAGCTCGTCGGCGTTGGTGCCGTGGACCATGCAGGCCTCAGCGATGGACTCGCCGCGGGAAGCGGGGCAGCCCAGGCAGTGCATACCGATCTCGAAGAAGTACTCGGCGGTCTCGATGTCGTGATCCAGGATGTCGCCGATCAGGGTTTCTTTGGTAACAGAAGTCATGTTATATCCCTCCGAAAGAAGTTTTTTCGTTAACAGAGTTATTATACATCGAACAACGCTGCATTTCAACCATAAATTTCAAGCAAAAAGGGTGCCGTGATAACACGGCACCCCTATTATGCACAATGTGTCAGGAGCTTAGGCCTGCTCGCGCATCTTGGCGAAGCACTCGGAGCAGTAGACGGGACGATCAGTCTTGGGCTCGAAGGGAACCTTGGCTTCCTTGCCACAAGCGGCGCAGGTGGCGGTGAAGAACTCACGGGGGCCACGGGCAGCCTGCTTGCGGGCATCACGGCAGTTCTTGCAGCGCTGGGGCTCGTTCTGGAAGCCGCGCTCAGCGTAGAACTCCTGCTCGCCGGCGGTGAAAACGAATTCGTTGCCGCACTCTTTGCACACTAAAGTCTTGTCTTCGTACATGGTTGTTACCTCTCTTTTCCGCGTTGCGGTGATTGTTTTATGCGAACAGGCGCGTGCCTGCTGTCGCCTTGAGACAGATAGCGGGCCAGCTTCCTCCGGATCCGAAGGATGGCATTTTCCACTGATTTTGGCGAGCGCGCCAGCCGACGGCTGATTTCACTCACCGAATAGCCCGCAAGATAGGGATCCAGGACAGACGCTTCAAACGCAGAAAGAAAGCCATGCAGGGCAGCTTTAATCTCTGTTTCGGTTTCGTTTGCCAAACATTGGGTCTCCGGGTCTCCGTTCCCGGCCAGAGTCGGGTCAGGTGCGATCTGGCGCAGCACATCTTCCTCCCGCTGGGAGAGCCTTGCGTCCCGCCGAACGGCGTCGATGATCTGCCGGCGGATGCACAGGGAGGCATAAGCCTCAAAGTTGTCGCTGCGTGCGGGGTCATAGCTTCGGATGGCGTTGAGCAGACCGATCATTCCTTCCTGATACAGGTCGTCCTGATCGCCGCCCCGAAGGAAAAACTGCCGTACCACGCGGGATACCAACCGGGAATACCGGGCGGCCTGACCTTCTTCTTCCATGGGGGTCAAGCTGTGTTCCTCGGGGGTGATTTCGCTCACGGCGGCTCCTTTCGGGCGCAAAAATGCGCCATCCAAACTGCTGATAAAGGCAGTATATCCCTTTTGAACAGGATTTGTCAAGGGTAATGCGTATTTTTGTGAAATCTGCGTGTTTTTATGCTACTTTTTCGATCATTTTAACAATTCGTCCGGATCTACCGAGTGTTCTTCCTTCACCGAGGACAAAATGAGGATGGTTCGGGTGTTCTGAACGCCGGGAATGGACTTGACCAGATTGAGCAGGTGCTCCAGACTCTGGGTGTTGTCGGTGACCACGCGAAGCATAAAGTCAAAATCACCGGTGATATAGTGACACTCCAGAATCTCCCGGTTTTCCTTCACAAAGGCATGGAACCGGTCGATATACTTGGGGTGCTCCAGACTGACCGACAAAAAGGCATTGACATCCTTGCCGGCCTTGGCGCTGTTGAGGATGGTGGTGTGCTTCTGGATCAAGCCGGAGTTTTCCAGTTTGCGGATGCGCTCGATGACCGCCGACACCGACATATTGACCTTATCGCTGATAACGCTGGCATTTTCCCGGGCATTGGCGCGCAGGCATTTGAGAATTTTGACATCGATCTCATCCATAGTGTTCATCCTCCGTTTGCATATCGTACCCGCACATTATAGCCGATTTCCCGAAATTTTTCAAGCAGAATCCGTTTTTTCTGTAAAATTTCTTTCGACAAAAAGGAAAGCACCCAAACGGGTGCTTTCGATAAGTTTATTCAGCCTTTGCTGCGGGCTTCTTGCCGCGGCTGCGGCGACGGCGGTTACCGCCGGACTTCTTCTGTGCGCCCTGCTGAGCGGCGGCCACGGGAGCCATACCCTCGGGAGCCACGATGACCTTGCGGTTGGGCTCGGTACCCACAGAATAAGTGGTGACGCCCTCCACCTCCTGCAAGGTGGCGTGGATGGTGCGGCGCTCATGGGGATTCATGGGCTCCAGACCAACGGGCTTGCGGTACTTGAGTGCCTTCTGGGCAGTCTTGTGTGCCAGATTGGCCAGGCTCTCCTCCCGCTTGGCGCGGTAGTTCTCGGTGTCCACGGTAACTCTCCAGCGCTCGTCCTCCTTGCGGTTGGTAACGATGTTCACCAGATACTGGATGGCATCCAGCGTATCGCCGTGATGACCGATGACGGCGTTCATATTGTCGCCGGTCAGAGTCAGAGAGATGGTGCGCTCCTCCACGTTTTCCTCGGCGTGGATCTCAGCAGGAGTGCCGAAGCGGATCAGCAGACCCTTGAGGAAGTCCACAGCGCGGCCGGTGGGAGTCACTTCATAGGAAACGCGGACGATGGCAGGCTCCTTGCCGAAGCCCAGAAAACCGGACTTGGGCTGCTGGATGACTTCCACCGAAACGTCGTCCCTGCTCATTCCCAGCTGCAGCAGCGCGCTCTCTACTGCGGTGTCGATGGAATCGCCTTTTGCTTCAATATACTTCATGGATGATTTTCCGCCTTCTTACTTGTTTTCGCCGTTCTTGGCCTTTTCCAGCTGCTTCTTGACCCAAATGTTCATCAGCAGATCCTGGACGATGGCCAGAACGTTGTTGCAGATCCAGTAGAAGCTCAGACCCGCGGGCAGAATGAAGCCGAACCAGATGGACATCAGAGGCATCATCAGCATCATGGTCTTGTTTGTCTGCTGCGCCTGAGGATTGTTTGCCTGCATGGGGTTGGTCTTCTGCTGCAGCCAGCTCATCAGGTAAGAAGTAGCACCCGAAACGATGGGCAGCACCCACAGGATGCTGGGCTGGCTGAAAGAGGGCTGGGCAGCCATGGAGATGGGACCCAGACTGAAGTTGACCTGCATGAGGCTTTCAGCCACATGAGAGACCTTGTCAAAGTTTTCGTAGATCAGAGTTGCCAGCTGGATCTGGTAGTGATAACCGGCAGAAGCCTGATCAAAGCTGAGGATCTGACAGATCTGGGAGATCTGGTCAGCGTTGACCTGCATGAAATAGGTCAGGGGCTGGATGATGACGCCGTACAGACCGATCATAATGGGGAAGGTCAGCAGCATGGTGCCGCAGCCTGCCATGGGCGAGATGCCCTCCCGGTCATACAGGTTCTGCAGTTCTTCCTGCATACGACGCTGATCCCGGGCATAGGTCTTCTGGATCTTCTGGATCATGGGCTGGATGCGCTGCTGCTCCATCATGGTGCGCTTCTGCTTGATGGTCATGGGCAGCATCAGCACCTTGACCAGCAGGGCGAACAGGAACAGAGACAGAGCATAATTGCCCACGAACTCATAGATGAACCGCATCACATAGCCAAAGGGCGTAGAGATCAGATTGTAGAGAAACTGATACATACTATGGTTCTCCTTAACTTATTTGCCTTTTTTCCGAAAAGGCTTTGTAAATGGATTCTCCTCCGGCACCGGGTCGTAGCCCCCCTTGAACAGAGGATTACAGCGCAGGATTCGCCAGAGGGCCAGCGCACCACCGCAAAGGGCGCCATGGCGCTGGATGGCCTCCACCGCATAGGCCGAACAGGTCGGAACAAAACGGCAGGTAGGCCCTCCCTTTAAGGGAGAAAGATTCTTCTGATAAAACCGGATACAGGCAATGAGCCATTTACCCATCCTGCTGTTCCTCCAGCAGTCCCAGCTGCTTGGCAAGGATGAGAAAATCCTTCTGCAGCAGGTCAAAGGGTCCGTCCACGGCGGCCTTTCGCGCAACGATGACGATGTCAAATCCACTCTTTAAGCGGGTCTCGTTGAGACGATAGGTCTCCCGGATGCGGCGGCGTGCCCGGTTGCGCTCTACGGCGCAGCCCAGTTTGACAGAAACGGTGATACCCAGGTGGTTCACCGGCTGGTTCCGGCGCTTCATTACGTACAGCACCATACTCTTGCGAGCGGCAGACTTGCCCCGGTGGTACAATGCGCGGAACAGGTGGTTTTCCTTGATGGAAAAGGTTTTGTTCATGCTTTTCACCCGATGTTAAAATTTAAGACCGCAATTTCTGCGGTCTTAATGGGTTTCAAAAACAAATTGCGATTAGGCGCACAGCTTGGCGCGGCCTCTTGCGCGACGACGAGCCAGAACTTTGCGGCCGTTACGGGTGCTCATGCGCTTACGGAAGCCGTGCTCCTTCTGACGCTGACGCTTTTTGGGCTGATAGGTACGGACCATGTTTCACACCTCCTGATCGAAGCTATTATTGACACCGGCACGGGCTCGAGCTTTCAAGCTCGCGCCGCTGCCGATAACGCACCATGTATTATAAAGGATGAAGGCGCAAACTGTCAACCATTTTTTCTGTTTTTCCATGGTTTTTTCACAAAAACCCAATAAAAGGCCGCCTTCGCACCCGAACAAACTGTAAATATTCCTTTTCTTTTCCCTATGATCGCTGTTCAATCCTCGACCTTTGTGTTATACTGAAAAAAAATCCATCTTTTTTTCAGAAAGGGGGCATCGCCATGGGTAATATCTGTATTTTCACCGGTCACCGGGAAATCCCAGCCGACACCGAGCCTCTGCGCGACGCTCTGCTGCGGCACATCACCGCCCTGTACGCCGACGGCTACACCGATTTTCTCTGCGGCGGTGCCATGGGATTTGACCTGTTGGCCGCCGAAGCCCTGCTGGAGCTGCGTCCCATTCTTTCCGACGCCCGGTTGCTGATGGTGCTGCCTTGCCACGGGCAGGAGCGCGCCTACACGACCGCCGACAAATGCCGGTATCGCGCCATTCTCGACCAAGCCGATTTGGTTCGCTACACGGCGCACACCTATTATAAAGGCTGTATGCTTACCCGCGATCGGGTGATGGCTGAGGCCGCCGAGTTTTGTCTTTGCTATCTGACCCGTTCCTCCGGCGGCACAGCCTATACCGTCCGACAGTGCGCCCTGAGGGATGTTCCCATCTGCAATCTGGCAGAGGAATTGAAATAGAGAGGAGTCCCGCATGATCTCCACCAAAGAAGTACATATGGAAAAAAGCCACGATCTTTTGAAGCGGGGCAAAAAAGGGCTGCTCCATCTGGTGTTCAGCCGTACCGGCATCATGGCGCTGCTGGTACTGCTGCAGCTGGGACTGATGCTGCTGCTCGCCCTCCGCTTCGAGGATTATCTGGTACATTATTATGGTCTGTTCTCGACCATCTCTCTGATCACGGTGGTCTATCTGCTCAACAGCGACACCGATCCCAACGCCAAGATCACCTGGCTGCTGATGATCACCTTGTTTCCCGCCGCAGGCATCCTGCTGTATGCCTATGTGCATACCGATCTGGGACACCGGGCGCTGCGCGACCGGATGCGGTACATCAACAAGACCTCCCAGCGCACCCTGCCCACCACCCATGCTGATGAGCAGCTCCCCCGGGAACATCCCGCCGATGCCGGACTGGCGCATTATTTGCGGGCGGCAGGCGGTTTTTCGGCTTACGACAGCACCCTTGCCGACTATTATCCGCTGGGAGAAGAATTTTTCTCCGCCTTTCTGGCCGATCTGAAGCAGGCCCGGCAGTTCATCTTTCTGGAGTATTTCATCGTGGAAAACGGCTGGATGTGGGATCAGGTGGAGGACATTCTTGCCGAAAAAGTCCGGCAGGGCGTGGATGTGCGCTTGCTGTACGATGGCACCTGTGAGTTTACCAAGCTGCCCCATTCCTTCCCCGCCTACCTGAAAACACTGGGCATCCGGTGCCGTATTTTTGCCCGGGTAAAACCCTTCGTTTCCACCCACTACAACTACCGCGACCACCGGAAGATCGCCGTCATCGACGGTCGGATAGCCTATACCGGCGGCATCAATCTTGCAGACGAATATGTGAACAAAACCCACCCCTTTGGCCACTGGAAGGACACCGCCATCCGTGTGGAGGGTGAGGCCGTCCGCTCCTTCACCTTGATGTTCCTGCAAATGTGGCAGGTGGAGGAGCGCACCCTGACCTTTGAGCCCTTCCTGTCCGCACCCGTGACCCGGCAGAGTCATGCCGAAGGCTACGTTATCCCCTACGGCGACTGCCCCCTGGACGATCAGCCGGTAGGCGAATGGGTCTACACCCACATCCTCAATACTGCACAAAAGTATGTCCACATCATGACCCCCTATCTGATTTTGGGTCATGAATTGGAGGATGCCCTGCGCTTTGCCGCCCGCCGGGGCGTGGATGTGTCCATCATCCTGCCGGGCATCCCCGATAAGCGCCTGCCTTTTGCACTGGCAAAGAGCCACTACCGCGTCCTCATCGAGGCCGGTGTGAAAATCTATGAGTACACCCCCGGCTTCATCCATGCCAAAAGCTTCGTCAGCGACGACATCCGTGGCACGGTAGGCACGGTGAATCTGGACTACCGCAGTCTGTCCCACCATTTCGAGTGTGGCACGTATTTGCTGGACGTGCCTGCCATCGCCGATCTGGAACAGGATTTTCAGCAGACCCTCCAGCGCTGTCACAAAATCACGCCCCAGGAAGCCGCTCACCCCGGCTTCTGGTGGAAATTGTCCGGTATGCTGGCAAAGGCCTTCGCCCCGCTGCTGTAAGTTGTATCGGAGATAAAATATAAATTTCGTTTAAGTATCGCAAATAAAATATCACAAAATTTCTTTTTTGCTTTATTGCTTTATTGTTTATTTTGCACAAAAATCAAGATCCATTTTCTTGCGCAATGCAAATTGACACTGCCCCATTCTCTATTTATACTTTAAGTATGAACTGCAGTTCCCCATCCCCATCCGCCACCCACATCGGCGACCATAAAGGAGGCAAATTATGTTTAGAAAAATGATTTGCGTTCTTCTGGCCGCAACCTTGTGTGTCAGTATGAACGTTTACGCGCTCAATGCTTCAACCCTTGAAGCATCTTCGTCCTATCGCGATATGGTTGATCTTTATTTCCAGTATGATTTTACAATTTGAGGAAAAGATGGATCAAATATTTCTGATTTATTCTATCAGACCATGTCACCAGCTTACCAGATGCAGGACTATGCTACTATTGCAACATTCTTGTTCTCACATATGTGGAAAGCAGAGGCTACTGTAACAAAGATTTCAGAAGTTTCGCCACTTGCCGATGTAGACACTGTAGAAGTTGTAAAGTATTATAGCGAGAACGTCCTTCTCACCAACACCGAATCGCCTTGGGGAAGCAATACGCTCAACTACACTATGATGATGGTCTACGATTACCATCCTGCACGGGAGATTATTACTGACAGTAGACTTCCAAGCATCTACAGTTTCCATTTTGACTACGATTTTGGTGATGATGACCCCAGCATTTCGTTTTTCGACAATTCTTTTGACTTAGCGAATAACGGAACATTTATTGATTATTCTATTGATTATGATTTCACCTTCCATGTCAACGACGAAAACTATCCGTTTTCCTCTGTATTAACCTATCATTACGAAGGCACGCTTAATCATCGGCAATATGCAGAACCTTAATTATTCATGGAGACATCTCCCTATGCATCGGATTTGTTTGTTGCTCATGGCCACAATTACAACATTGCTGTTTGGCTGTTCCTCACCTGCAGTTCCCACCGACTGGCTACCGTCGGAATATGCCAATTCACCGGTAGCTACGCTGCGTCAGACACGTGCTCAAGGCGTTGTCACCGACAGTGAAATCGCATTTTGGGACAACGATGCCCCACTGCTTGCCCAATGGGAGCAGAATGCACCGGAACTGTCTATCACACCTCACGCGCCGGACAACGCGCTCCTGACCGCGCCCCAAACCGTGCTGAAACTCTCGCAGATCGAACCGCTCACAACGGCTACTGACGCATGGATCGGAAAAAACTACAACAAGGCACAGTCCTATCACCTTTTTTATCAAACGTTTTCCACAATCCAGCAACAAAGCGAAAAAAACCTCAGCATCGGCTGTCCGGAAGCGGTCTATTCTCTATCCAAAACAACTTTGACGCCTTTGGATATACCCGGTATCCCTGCGTCGTGTCCGGTCTACGGTCAGGCGATCCTATCAATCCGCAACCAACCCATTTCCGGCAGCCAGCCACAAGTATTATTGATTTACATATCCGACTAATCTCCGATCAAAAAGCCACCTTCTCAGGTGGCTTTTCTTCACTTCTTCTTGATCTGCTCCCAGTAGGCCTTGGCCTGCTGCTCGGTCTTGTTGTCGCCGTACTGGTAATATTTCGCGCCCTTAAGCTGGTCGGGCAGGTACTGCTGCTTCACCCAGTGACCGGGGAAATCATGGGGGTACAGATACCCCTGCTCCCGCTCGAAGCCTGCGCCGTCGGCATGAACATTCTGCAGCTCCCTTGGAATTTCTCCGATTTTTCCGGCCTTCACGTCGGCACGGGCGGCAGCAATGCCCTGATACGCCGTGTTGGATTTCGGCCAGGTAGCCAACAGAACGACAGCTTCCGCCAGGGGCAGCTGTGCTTCTGGCAGACCAAGCTGCATGGCGCTGTCCACACAGGCCTTGATGATGGGCACCGCCATGGGATAGGCCAAGCCCACGTCCTCGCTGGCCGAGCAGAGAATTCTCCGGCAGGCGCCGATGAGATCCCCCGCCTCCAGCAGCCGCGCCAGATAGTGCAGCGCCGCGTCGGGATCGGAGCCGCGCATGGACTTCATCAGGGCGCTGAGAATGTCAAAATGAGCGTCACCCTCCCGATCATAGCGCATGGCGCTCTTTTGGGAGGCCTGCTGAGCATCGGCCAGCGACACCATCATGGTGCCGTCCTCCACAGGAGATGCCGCGCACAGCAATTCTACAGCATTGATTCCCTTGCGCACGTCGCCGCCGCAGCCCTGGGCAATGTGATCCACCACACCCTCTTCCAGAGCAATCTTGCTGTGGCGCTCCCGGGCGCACAGCTGGAAAGCGCGGCGCAGCGCCTTCGCCACCTCGGCGGGAGTGACCTGCTTGAACTCGAAGATGGTGCTTCGGCTCAAAATGGCATTGTATACATAAAAATAAGGATTTTCGGTGGTGGAGGCAATCAGGGTGATCTTGCCGCTCTCAATAAACTCCAGCAGGCTCTGCTGCTGTTTTTTATTGAAATACTGGATCTCATCCAGATAGAGCAGCACGCCCTGGGGAGCCAGCAGGGTATCCAGCTCGGACACCACGCTCTTGATGTCGGCGGTGGAGGCTGTGGTGGCGTTGAGCTTCACCAGTCGGCGGTCGGTCTTGTTGGCGATGATCTGCGCCAGAGTGGTCTTGCCCACGCCCGAGGGACCGTAAAAGATCATGTTAGGGATGTGGCCGCTCTCTAAAATGCGGCGCAGCAGGCCGCCCTCGCCGATGATGTGCTGCTGTCCCACCATATCGTCCAGCTCCAGCGGCCGGATCTTGTCTGCAAGGGGCTGATACACGGTGCACCCCTCCTTCCTCATAATAAAATAGTATAGCACACTTGAAAACCGTTGTAAATCACCGGAAATTTCTGAAGAAAATCTGAAATTTCCGCACCTTTCTTGCGCTGCAGTTCCCATTCTGTTATCATGAAATTAACAACCGATAAAGGAGGCGTGTCCCATGAAGCTTGTCAGCGCGAAAAATCTGTTGGCATCCCTGCTTGGCGTGAGCTTTGTCATTTACAAAGTGATGACCTTCGACGATCTGTTCGATTTGTACTGGATCTGCTTCATCGGGTATCTGTCCATCAAAGGCCTGATCGCCGCCTTCTCCCAGAAGGCCCATGATGAGGACATCCAAACCGCCACGCAGAAAAAAGCCCTGAATCTGCGTCTGTTTGGCAAGTTTGCCTACATCGCTGTGGATATTCCCATTATCGTGATCCTTCTGACCTGCCTGCTGGCGATTCTTTCTCCTGTGTCAAAATCGCTTGGGTTTATATTTATCATCCCTTTGCTATTTGCCCTCGGGTATGTTCTCTGGTTTATCTGGTACATTTCAAAACACAAACGCCTGCTGATGGAGCGTGGCCAATGGGGAGCCCTTGTATTAAGCCCGGAAGAGGAGCAGGCATGGAAACGCTCCGGCATCTGGCACGTTGTGGTGTACGGTATCATTCTGGTGCTGGTGTTCCTATATCTGCTCTTTTAAACAGAAAAGAAATGACGAAAAAACGCCGCTTTCGCGGCGTTTTTCTCATTTAATGCTTTTGCTGCTTCATCCAGATCTTCATAATGAGGCTGTGGGGGAGCAGCTTACAGGCCAGCACCTGCATTTTCACGCTGAAGCCGGGGACGCAGACGTCCTTGCCCTTTGCGCTGTCCTTCATGGCCACCCGCACCACCTCTTCGGCGGTAAACAGCTTATTATAATAGGTGACGGCATCTTTGGAATAAGCCCAGGCTCCATCAAAGAAGTCAGTCTTGACCCAGCCGGGGCAGAAGGCCATAACCTTGATGTCCCGATCCTTCAGCTCCACATTCAGACTGCGGGCATAGCTGAGCACAAAGGCCTTGGTGGCGCCGTACATACCGATATAAGGCACAGGCTGGAAGGCCGACAGGGAGTCCACCTGAATGATATGAGCGCCATTTGGCATAAAGGGCAGGGTACGCTTGGTGATGTTCACCATGGCCTTGCAATTTAAGTCGATCATATCCAGATCATCCTGCAGCGGGATCTGGTCATACCGGGCGAACCGTCCGAAACCGCTGGCGTTCACCAGAAAGGTGACCTTGGGCTTTCGCTCGTCCAGCGCCTGCTGAAAAATTTCATAGCTTTCAGACTTCAAAAGATCCAGCGACAGGATATACAGGGGCACGTTAACCTCTTTTTGCAGCTCTTTCAGCTTGTCCTCCCGACGGGCGATGACCCAGATCTCGTCCAGATCGCCCCGGGCGGCGGCCATTTTCACAAATTCCCGACCCATGCCGGAGGATGCGCCGGTAATGATGGCTGTATTCATAAGGAAATCCTCCCCTGTTTTTTTCTACAGTTTACCATAGGTTTCACAAAAAGAAAACCGAAAATTTGTCGAATTTTTTACGAACAATTGTTTGCAATCATCGAACAAATGTGCTATAGTATAACCATCAAGAAAACAAACGTTCGATTGGAGGTCATGGTTATGAAAAAGCACGGAAAGAGAATGGAACTGATCGGTATGCTGGCACTGTTTGTTCTGGCCATGGCGTCCGACGGCGGAAACATCGGTCTTCTGCCCCTGTTCCTGCTGGCAGGTCTGTCCATCGGTCTGATCCTGCTGGGCGATATGTTCACCCGCCCCCGGCGCAAGGTGCGCAACCTTCGTCGGCAGGCAGCATCCCCCGTTATTCTGCGCCCCGATTTCCAGCGGGCAGCGTAACCTTTGGATAAAAAATTACGGCGAGGTCATCCGACCTCGCCGTTTTGTTATACCGTTGCGCCCTGCTCCTGCAGTGCCTTCACCAGACACTGGCACTTTTGGGTGCCCACATAGCCCCGGTCACCGCAAAGGGGGCAGTCGGGCTTGTCAGCGAGCCAATCCTCCGGCTTGCCCATGGCAGCCAGAATCTCCCGCTGGCGCGCCACATACTGCTGATACTCCTGCGCCATTTTTGCCTTTTCCGAAGGCCTGGAACGTGCCATTTTGGAGGCAAACAGCCGCATAGCACTTTCGTTCTCCACATATTCGGGGGACAGCCGCCGCAGCTCTTCCTTGCGGTTTTCTACCGTCACGGCACGGCTCTGGCGCTTTTCCTGCAGCTTTCGCAGGATGACAGTCTCCAGCGGCTCCTGCACCGGTGCAGGCTGACCCTGCCGCAGCTTGCCGGCAGTCGCTGCCGTTTCCACGTCACGGGCAGAGCGGAAGCCCTGCTCCTTCCATGCGCACAGGATCTTATGCAAATAAGGCCAGCTGAGTCGTCCCGTGCCCAGCAGTGTGCGGTCATAGGCCAGCCGCAGCAGGTCGTCGGAGACACCCATTTCGTCCCATTTGTCAATGTATTTCTGCTCGCTCTCACCGGGCAGACGGTCATGGATGCCAAGCAGACTCAGCACCTTGGCGCCCCGGGTCTGTTTTTCCCGCTGGCGAGCCAGATAGGCCGCCGCCTGCTCGTAATTATCCAAGCCCAGATCGTACCACCGGTAGGCCTGCTTTTCCACCTCCCGGGCGGTGAGCCGTCCCCGCTGGGCGCAGTCGCCCATCAGCAGGGTGAGCACCTCGGGGGGCAAGCCCAGCGCCTGATACACGTTGAGCAGGGTCTCCAGCTCCCTCCGGTTGAGGATGCGGCCAATGGAAGCCTCAAAATAATCACACAGGCCGGAAAAGGCCGCATCACCCGACCGGGCAGCCACCAGCTCCTGCGCCGGATAATTCATCTCGGCTCTGGGGGGCGGTGCGGTGTGATTGACCGCCAATCCGTACACCAGCAGCAGCTGAGATGCCTTTTTCACCCGTTCCGGGCTGAGATCCAGCGTCTGCGCTGCCTGTTGCAGGGTGCAGCCGCCGTCACAGGAAGCAGCATAGGCGTACAGCAGAGCGGCATCGCCGTCCCGCAGCTGTGCCAGAGCGGCCATCGCTTCCCGCCCCTGTTTGCTGACCCGCAGCTTTTGTCCGTCCATTTTGCTCCCTCCTGTCAAAAAATCTTCTTTGTGGA
>CAZVRM010000012.1:0-15727 GCA_964629605.1 uncultured Oscillospiraceae bacterium | reverse complement strand
GGCCAAAGCACCCAGCTGATCGTGGGCGCTACCCCCGAAAGCGATTTGCAGATCCTCACTCTGTCCTCGGCGCTTTATGAAAAATACGCCCTCAAGCGGGTGTTTTTCTCGGCCTATCTGCCGGTGGTGGAACACCGCAACCTGCCTGCCCTTACCACCAAGCCCCCTCTGTTGCGGGAGCACCGGCTCTATCAGGCCGACTGGCTCATGCGGTTCTATCATTTTGAGGCAAAGGAGCTGCTGGACGCTCAAAATCCCAACTTTGACCCCTATGTTGACCCCAAATGCGGCTGGGCGCTTCGCCATCTGGAGCAGTTTCCCGTGGAGGTCAACAAGGCCGACTACGAGCTGCTTTTGCGAGTGCCGGGGATCGGCGTGAAAAGCGCCCGGCGCATCCTCACCGCCCGAAAATCCGGCAGTTTGGACTTTGACGGACTGAAAAAGCTGGGGGTGGTGCTCAAGCGTGCCAAATATTTCATTCTCTGCCGGGGAAAGGCTTCACCCGGCATCGTCATGACCCATCAGGCCATTTTGCGGGCGCTGCTGTCCGACTCTGCGCTGGAATCCATGCAGCAGGGCGAGCAGCTGTCCCTTTTCGACCCCACCATGGAGGATGTGCAAAAATGTATCACCGGACAAATCTGATTTATTATTATGACGGCAGCTTTGAAGGACTGCTGTGCTGCGTCTTCCGGGCGGTCTATGAGCGGGAAGACCCCATGTCCATCACCCCCCAGCAGCAGGCCGAGCCCACCCTGCTGGACACCGTTTTGATTCCCACCGAACGGGACAAAGCCCAACGAGTGCTGAACAGCATCCCGGCAAAACTGGGTCGGGATGCCCTGCGTATCATCAAGCTGTGCTTTTTGTCCGATCTGCAGGAGAAAGAGCTTGCCCTGCTGGCCTTTTTGCGGCTTGGCTATCAGGTGGGCCCGCAGATCCTCAAAATGCTCACCGACCAGCGGGTATACGATGTGGTCGTCGCCGCCCGTGCGGTGTCCAACGAGGCGCACCTGCTGAAAGGCTTCACCCGATTTTCCGAATACGGCGGCACGCTGGTGGCCGAGATCGAGCCCCGGTGTCAGGTGCTGCCCATTTTGGGCAAGCATTTCTGCGCCCGGATGCCGGGAGAAAGCTTCCTCATTCTGGATCGCACCCATCATATGGCGCTGGCGCACAGCGGCGGGCAATGCACCATCGTGCCCATAGAGCAGGCCCAGCTGCCGCCGCCCGACCGACGGGAGCAATTTTACCGGCAGCTGTGGACGCGGTTTTACGATACCATCGCCATCGAAGCCCGGTACAATCCCCAGTGCCGCAGGAACCATATGCCCAAGCGTTTCTGGAGCACCATGACGGAATTTCAGCAGGAAAACCGTCCCTGCTCGCTGCCTCAAAATTCTGCAAAAAATACCGCAAAAACGCCTTGCGTACCGCCACCGAATAAGGTACAATAAACTGTAATCCTGTCGAAGCGAGGCGCACTATGTATACCTGGAATACCCGTGTTTTATACAGCCAGCTGGCACCGAACGGCCAGCTTTCTCTCACTGCCCTTTTGGATCTGTTCCAGGATGTGGCAACCCTGCACGCCGAAGATGCCGGTGACGGCCTTGATCAGCGTACCGTCTCCCACACGGCATGGCTGCTGTCCCGCTGGCGCATCCGGCTGGGACAGATGCCTACCTCGGGCGCCCATGTTCAGGTAAACACCCAGGCCTATGAGTGCCGCAAAGCCCTTAACCGCCGCTGCTTTGCCCTGCTGGACGAAAACGGTGCCGAACTGGCGGTGGGCGATTCCCTGTGGACGCTGGTGAACACCGACACCGGTGCGCCTACCGATGCCACGCAGGTGGTGGTGCCTTATCTGGAACCGGGAAAAGGACACGATATGAGCGGGCTGCCCCGTCGGCTTCAGCTGCCTGCAAACTGCACTGCGGCGGAGGCCTTTCCGGTCACCGATGACCTGCTGGATACCAATCAGCACGTGAACAATGTGCGCTCGGTGGCGCTGACGCTGCGGTACGTTCCGGCTGATTTCGCTTTTTCCGCCCTGGCGGTGGACTATTCCCGTCCCCTGCTGCCCGGGCAGATGGTGACGCCCCTCTGCGCCCACACCGACCGGGGTTTCCATGTGACCCTGACGGTAGAGGGACAGCTTTGCGTTTCGGCAGAATTTATTCGATGATGCAAGGAGGATAGCTGTGGTTTTCAGCAGTTTACCCTTTTTATTTGTATTCTTGCCGGTGTTTTTCCTGTGCTACGGTCTGGCGCCCACCCGCTGGAAGAATTTCCTGCTGTTTGCAGGCAGCGTGGCCTTCTATGCCTACGGTGCGCTGGAAACGCCCCTGTATATCGCCCTCTTGCTGGTGACCATCGGCGTCAACTGGCTGGTGGGTCTGCGCCTTGCTCCGGGACGCCCCCGGCGCAAGCTGTGGCTCATTTTGGGTCTGCTCTATGACTTTTTCTGGCTGCTGCTGTTCAAGTACGCCGGATTTTTCTTTGATAACGGCGCTGCGGTGTGGAATTTTGCCACCGGCGATACCATCAGCCGCGGCTGGTCGCTGATTCTGCCCATCGGCATCAGCTTTTACACCTTCCAGATCGTTTCCTACCTCATCGACGTGTACTGGGAAAAGGTGGAGCCCGCCCGGTCGTTTGTGGATCTGGGCGCGTATCTCTGTATGTTCCCCCAGCTGATCGCCGGCCCCATCGTCCAGTACACCCAGGTGGCAAACGAGCTGAAAAGCCGCTCCACCTCACTGGCGGACATCGACGAGGGTCTGCGGATCTTCGTGCTGGGTCTGGGCTCCAAGGTGCTGCTGGCCAACCGCATCGGCGCCCTGTGGAGCGACGCGCAGGCGGCGGGCTTTGACAGTCTTTCCACCCCAGCCGCCTGGATGGCGGCGGCGGCCTTCAGCTTCCAGCTGTATTTCGACTTCTACGGCTACTCTCTGATGGCGGTGGGTCTGGGGCGGATCATGGGCTTTGACCTGCCGGAAAACTTCCGTGACCCGTACCAGTCGGTGTCCATGACCGAGTTCTGGCGTCGGTGGCACATGACGCTGGGCTCCTGGTTCCGGGAATATGTCTACATCCCGCTGGGCGGCAACCGGACGGGCAAGGCAAAGACCATCCGCAATCTGCTGATCGTCTGGCTGCTCACCGGCTTCTGGCACGGCGCAAGCTGGAACTTTATCCTGTGGGGTCTGCTGCTGTTTGTTCTGCTGACCGTGGAGCGCGCCGGCCTGCGGGTCTTTTTCGAGCGCCACCGCTGGATAGGACACCTGTATATGCTGCTGGCCATCCCGCTGTCCTGGATGCTGTTTGCCATCACCGATTTTTCCCAGCTTGGAGTGTTTTTCTCCCGACTGTTTCCGCTGGATGGGCAGATTTGGGGTATTTTTGCCGGTGACTGGCTGGAATACGTTCAGGTTTACGGCCATTGGCTGGCCTTATGCCTGTTGTTCTGCACCCCGCTGCCCAAAAAGCTGTGGGCAAAAGTGAAAACCACACCCGTTGCCGTTCTCTTTCTGCTGGCTGTCTTTTGGGCGGCGGTCTATTGCCTGTATATGGGCATGAATGACCCCTTCCTCTACTTCCGCTTCTGATGGGAAAGGATGCTTCTATGAAACAACTGCTGAAATATCCTTTCCTTTGCCTGCTGGTGCTGACGGCAGTGATCGCCGCCCCCTTTCTCTGGCAGGAGATGGGGCTGCTGCCGGAGCTTGAAGCGCCGCCGCCCCAAGCGGAGGTTCCCGCCCCCGAATTAAAGGATCCACCGCCTGCTCAGGAGGTGATCGCCGTAGACCCCACCCTTGCCCTGCCCCCGGATACCACAGTGCTGGTGCCCGACAACACCGTTGTAGAACCCGAGGCGCAGCAGCCGCCTGCGGTTTCCGCCCCCATCCGGGATCAGCCCCCCGAGGAGGAGGAGCCTCCCGCGCCGCCCAAGCCGGAAAACCCCTTTGAGGGTGCGCTGTTCATCGGTGACAGCCGCACGGTGGGCATCGGCAAGTATGCCGGCATCACCGAGGCCGACTTTTTTGCCACCACCGGCATGAGCGTCTATTCCATCTTTGAGGAAAAAGTCAAGGTGGGCGACCGTGCCGAAAAATGCGCTCTGGAGACCCTGTTGGGCGAGGTGCAGTACGACCGCATCTATCTGATGCTGGGCATCAACGAGCTGGGCTACAATCTGGAGCGCACTGCCGAGACCTACGGCACAGTGGTGGCTCGCCTGCGGGAGCTGCAACCCGATGCCTATGTTTACATTCAGGCCAACCTGCACGTGACCAAGAAGAAGTCCGACAGCGACAAGACCTACAACAACGACCGGATCAACCGGCTCAACGAGTCCATCTCGGCCTTTGCCGACGGACAGCAGATCTTTTATCTGGATGTCAACCCGGTGTATGACGATGAAAACGGCGCGATGACCGCCGACTATACCTGGGATGAGATCCACCTGCTGGCCAAGCATTACGCCCTCTGGGCTGATTATCTCCGGGAAAACACCCCCGCTTAAAACAAAAAGCGCGCTGCAAAATGCACATTCCCCGTTGTCATTCCGAGCCGATGGCACATCGGCGTGGGAATCCGTAAGCTCTTTCAAAAAGAAACGGATCGCCACAGGCCTTACGGCCTTCGCGATGACAGGATGGTGCACTTTGCAGCGCGCTTTTATGTTCTTTATTGCTTTTTTTGCGGTGCGATCAGCTTGTATTTCTCCATTACGGGTGTGATCAATCGGAAGATCAGCACCATGACGATGACCTCCACCGGCCACAGCAGCAGGTTTTTGGTGGCGCTGCCCATGAGAAACACCGTAAAGGCCTTGCCCATCAGCATACTGTTCCACAGGCTGTTCAGGCCGATGTTACAGATCACGTTGACCGCCAGCTTGGTGATGGCGATGCGGGGGACGGTCAGCCGCTGATTGTAAAAGCCCAGGGCATAGATCAGCATAGCCACCATGGTAGTGACGGTATAGCCCGGGAAAAAGGCGCCCATGGGGCGTGCCAGAAAGCCCAGAATATCCATCACAAAGCCCACACCCAGGGCTGCCACCGGGCCGCAGACCATGGCGCACAACGCCTTGGGGGTATAGTCAAAAAAGACGTGCAGGTTGTTGGGCAGCGGGATGTAGAGGGTTGTGATGGCGATGGTGACGGCCACCAACAGGGCGCTCACCGCCAGGATCTTGGGGCTTTTCAGCCGCCCTGCGGCGGCTTTCCAATAGGCACGGGTGAAAACGGACATAAAAAATGACCTCCTTTGTTTTTTGCGGCAGCTTGTCAAATGACAACTGTTGCCGCATAAGCAAAAAAGGCCCGTGCGGCAGCGGGGTCGGGATATATGCATCTCCATCCGCGTTCAACACCCTGTTCCACGGATCCCAAATCATATAAACCTAATCTGCCTGAATGGGTTTAGTTTACACCCGGTTTGTCCGGCTGTCAATGCTAAATTTCTCGCCAGAGAATTTGTCCCGATGCCATGGTCAGCACCGGGCGGAGCGTGCTCAACGTCTCCGGCGGGCAGGTGAACGGGTCGTCGCTCAGCACCAGCAGGTCGGCCCGATACCCGGGCAGCAGCCGACCGGAAAAATCCTCCTGAAAATCCATCCACGCCGCCCCGGAGGTCATGGCCTCCAGTCCTTCCTCCACCGTCAGCGCCTCCCGGGAAGGCTGGCTGTCTCCGGTGGTGCTGACCGTTGTGCGGCAGACGACCTTTTGCAGCCCTGTAAAGGGCTCCACCCGGTGTGTTCCCGCAAAAGCCACCCGCGCCCCCAGATGGGACAGGGTGCGCCAGGCGCAGCAGGTATGGATCTGTACCCCGGGCTGTCCGGCGCATTGCAGCAGACGCTCCTCCAGCTGTGCCGGGAATCCCAAAATGCCCACGCCCAGCTCACCCAGCCTTTGCAGATGCTTGCTGTCGGTGCAGTCTGCCCCGATCAGCGTCAGCCGCCGGGGATTTCCTGCAGGCAGCGGCCAAAACTCCAGCTGGCGCAAAAACTGCTCCAAAGACTGCCGATCAGAAACAGGCACCAAAAACTGACCGCCCCGCCGCCAAAGTCCGGGCAACTCCTCCACCCGTGTCAGCCGCCCGCCGAAGCCCTTTTGCCAGCCGTGATTTTCCCGGGTCAACAGCTGCAGCCGGGGCAGCGGCGTTCGCTTGGTCAGCTGCTGCAGGACAGGCAGGATGTTTCGGGTCAGACTGCCCTCCCAATCCGGCCACTGGACGGCAGTGACACCCGCCCGGGCAAGCTGAAACAGCTGTCCCTCCAGCCAATCGGAAAGCCCCTTGCGGGGCGGAGGCTTGGGCAGCGTGCCATAGGGATCCATGATGCCGGGGATCACCGTTCTTCCGCCGCAATCCAGCAGTGCGCAGCCCCCGCTGTCCTGCTCCAGCGCTTCTGCCGTTCCGGCGGCGGCGATCCGACCGCTTCGCACCAGCAAGGCATCACAAAACTGTCCCTTGCCCTGCCAGATCTTTCCGTTGACAACAAAAAAGTCCATACTACCACCTCATGATGATAGTATGGACAGTTTTTTAGAAAAAGATCATCTGGAAAGCGCACAAAACGATGAGGAACAGGAAATTGAACAGGGTGAACACCAGCACATACCGCAGCATACGCCCCTGATTGTGCTTGGCGTACTCCCGGAAGGTGATCAGGCTGGCCAGCGATGCGATCAGCGTACCCACGCCGCCGATGTTGACGCCCACCAGCAGGTCGGCATAATTCTGGGTGAACTGGCTCAGCAAAATGGCGGTGGGCACGTTGCTGATGCACTGGCAGGAAATGACGCTCACCAGCAGGGTGTTCATCTCCAGCAGGCTGCCGAAAAAGCTCTGCACCGCAGGGATTCTTGCCAGGTTGCCCGAGAAAATGAAAAACAGCACGAAGGTACACAGCAGGCCATAGTCCACATCCTTCAGCGCTTGTCGATCCAAAAACAGCAAGGCGATGGGAATGACGATCAGACCGATCCAATAGGGCACGCCACGGAACACGATGATAATGGCCAGCGCAAACAGCGCCATATAGATGGCGGTACGCCCCTTGGGCAGCTCCACCCGCTCGCCCCGGATCTGCAGGGGATCCTTCGGGATCAGGAAGCAGCACAGGGTGATCAGCGTGATGGACAACAGAAAGGGAGGCAGCATGATGAGCACGAACTCCCCGTCGGGGATACCGAAATAACTGTAAAGGTACAGGTTCTGCGGGTTGCCAAAGGGGGTCAGCATACCGCCCAGATTGGCGGCGATGTTCTGGAAGATGAACACAAGCGCCATGGCGTGTTCCTTGCCGGTGCGCTTGAGGACGAAATAGCCCAAGGGCAAAAAGGTCAGCAGCGCCATGTCGTTGGCAATGAACATGGAGCCGATGAAGGTGATATACACCAGCGCAATGACCGCCATCCGCAGGGTCTTGAACTTTTCAATGATCTTTCGCGCCAACAGATAGAAAAACTGGATATTTTTCAGCGCGCACACCACCGCCAGCACACAAAACAGGCAGGTCAGGGTGCGCCAGTCAAAATAGGTCAGATATTGGGCATCGGGAGGCACCAGAAACATGGTGACCAGTGCCGCAACCGCTGCAACCGTCACCACGGGATTTCGTTTCACAAAGGCCAGAACCTTCGTCATAAAAGCACCTTCTTCTCTTTTTCTCGCGTAAATTTTAGTATAGCGCAGGTATCATTCTGTGTCAAATAAAAATTGGGCGCATTGCAAAATGCGATCCTGTCATTGCGAACCGTTCGTCAGAACGGTGTGGCAATCCGTTTCCCTGTACGGGAGAATGCGGATTCCCACGCCAGTGTGATCACTGGCTCAGAATGACGGGGGTTGTTTGCATTTTGCAACGCGCCCATGCTTTGTATTTTGATTTACTTATCCAGCGCTTCCACAGCGACCTTCATGGCCTGCTCCCGGGTCATGTTCGCCGCGGGGGCAAAGCTGCCGTCGGTCATGCCGTTGACCACACCGTGACTGACAAAATAGGCCACATAATGCTTTGCCCAGCCGCCGATCTTGCTGTCATCGGTAAAGGCTGCCACTTCGGTGTCGCCCTTTTTCAGACCGGAGCCGTCGGAGACCTTGCCGTCCTCCGCCAGTTCCACCACACGCCCCAGCATGGTCACCGCCTGTTCCCGGGTCAGGGTGCCGTTGATGCCAAAGCTGCCGTCGCCCATGCCGTTGACGATGCCCAGCTGATAGGCCACCAGCACATCCGCATGGTCATCGGTCACATCGCTGAAGGGATTGGCCTGCTCCTCGTCCAGCTTGACGGTTTTGCCGGTCAGCGCCTGATAAAACAGCACTGCCACGCTGGCAAACTCGGCACGGGTGACCGCCTGGGTCATATCCGTCAGCACAAAGGCATCGGGATAGATCTCCTTGTCCAGCGATTTTTCCAGATAAGGCTCCGCCCAACCGGAGCAGCTGGCCCAGGCCTTGATGGCTTCCTCCGCCGCGCCGGGAATCTCCAGCTGCAGACCATAAGCCTTCAGCAGCAGGGGGACACTTTCCATCATGGCATCGGAATAGCTGTGATCCCACGCGTGCTTCTTCTCCCACTGTGCGGTGTCATCCACCATAAAATAGGTGTAGTTGATCTTGCCGGTATTTTCATAAATGGAATGATCCATCCGGGGATCCAGCCAGTAATACTTGCCCTCCACCAGCACCATGTTCCACTTGTGCTCCACCTTGGAGCCGTCGGAATTGATGAAATCGCCGTCGATCAGGCGGCAGTCATAGCCCAAATGGTTGAGCAGCAGGTTGAGCAACGCGGCATAATGGGCGCAGTTGCCCACCCGGTACATCATCATCTGATAGGCAAAGCTGGCGATGTAATAGCTGGAATCGTAAGGGATGGTAAAGCCGTCGGGCGAGCCCATCTCCCCTGCCACGTCGATCCGCAGGGTCAGATCGCCGTTTTCGATCTGTTTTACCATATTTTCGAAGAATTTGCTGTCCTCCTGGGACTTTTCCATGACCTCTTCCGGATCAAAATAGGTCTTGTCGGCCTCGCCGCTGCGGTCGCAGTTGTAGATGATCCAGTCATAAACCTGGCGGATGCGCTCCTCAGCGGTGCCGTCGGTGACCTTGATCTCCTTGAGTACCTGCTCGGCCATATAGTCCACGTCGGCATAGCCCAAATACATGGGAACTTCGCCATAGAGCTTTTCTTCCTGGGCAGCTGCGGTGACAGGCAGCAAGCCCAGCACCATGGTCAGCACCAAAAACAAGGCAAACAAACGCTTTTTCATCTCATGTTCCTCCTTAACGAAAGGCCGCTGCAGGACACCTCATCCACTGCAAGCGGTCCCCCTTCCCCTCAAGGGGAAGGCAAAAAAACAGACGGAGAAAGGCTTCTCCGCCTGTCATTTGCGAAATCAGTTCATCTGGTTGCGGCGGCTCAGATTCATGGTGCCATCCTGCATATTGGCGATGTTCTCCAGCGTCTTGCCGGTACCATAAGCCACGCAGGAGATGGCATCGTCTGCCACGCGGGTGGAGATGCCGGTCTTGCTCTCGATCAGCTTGTCAAAGCCATAGATCAGGCTGCCGCCGCCGGTCATCAGGATGCCGTTGGTGGCAATATCGCCCACCAGTTCGGGTGCGGTGCGCTCCAGAACTGCGTGAACGGCCTCCACGATCTTGCCGGACACGTCCTCAAAGGCCTCCATCATCTCACTGCTGGTGACGGTAAAGGTACGGGGCAGGCCGGTCATCAGGCAGCGGCCGCGAACCTCCATCACCTTCTCCTCGGGATAGGGATAGACGCAGCCGATGGTCATCTTCATTTCCTCGGCGGTACGCTCACCGATCAGCACGTTGTGCTTGCGGCGGATATACTTGACGATGGCTTCGTCGAACTTGTCGCCGGCCACCTTGATGGAAGTGCTCTCAACCACGCCGCCCAGAGAAATAACCGCGATGTCGGCAGTACCGCCGCCGATGTCCACGATCATGTTGCCGTTGGGCTGGGCAATGTCCACGCCTGCGCCGATGGCGGCTGCAACCGGCTCTTCGATCAGATAAACACGACGGGCGCCGGCCTGTTCACCGGCGTCGATGACGGCGCGCTCCTCCACCTCGGTGATGACGCTGGGAATGCAGATCACCACGTTGGGCTTGAACAGGCGGAAGCCAAGCACCTTTTTGATAAAGTGCTTGATCATCTTTTCGGTCATCTCATAGTCGGAGATCACGCCCTCCCGCAGGGGACGGACGGCGATGATGTTGCCGGGGGTACGACCCAGCATGCTCTGCGCCTCCGCGCCGATGGCAAGGGTCTTGCCGGTATTCTTATCAATAGCCACAACAGAGGGCTCACAGAGGGCAATGCCCTTGCCCTTTACAAAAACCAGAATGGAAGCGGTACCCAGGTCGATACCAATATCGTTTCCGGAAAATAACATATATATCACCCCAAAAAAGTCTGTATGCAAAAAATCATTGTACTTTTATTATAGCCAATGATTTTTCCGAATTCAACCATCTATTCCTTAATATTTCTCAAGATTTTCCGAAGTTTTCCGCGTTGCGGCGGCACAGATACAGAAAACCTTGTCTGCGCCCGCCATTTTCAGCGTGCGGCTGCACTCCGAAAGGGTACTTCCGGTGGTAAGAATGTCGTCGGCCAGCAAAATGCGCTTTCCGGACACCTGACTTGCCCCACAGCACAGCCGGTAAGCGCCCAGCACGTTTGCACGGCGCGCCTCGGGACGCAGACCGTGCATGGGCTTGGTCTCCCGGGTCTTTTCCAGCATGGGCAGACAGGGCTTGTCCAGCATTTCCGCCAGCTCCCGTGCCAGCAGCTCGGCCTGATTATAGCCCCGCTCCCGCAGGGTGGACTGGTTGGTGGGCACAAAGGTGATCACGTCCACATCCTCCTGCAGCTTGTGCTCGAAAGCATAGGCCATCACCCGGGCCAGCGGGCGGGCGTAATGCTGCTTTTCCCGGTATTTCAGTCCCTGCACCGCCCGTCGCACATCGGTTTCATACCACAGGCCGGCAGCGGCCTTGTCGAAAAAGGCGCCCTTTTCCGCCCGGGGCGGCGCGGTGTTCAGCAGGATCTTTTTGCGGCAGTCGCCGCAGATTTCCTGCGCTTCGCCCAGCAGCCGATGACACAGCATACACTTGGGCGGAAACAGCAGTTCCAGCAGCTTATGCATCGCAAAGCTCCTTGACCCGCGCTTTCAAGGCACTGTAGCGTCGGGTGGCGTTGGGCGTGTCCACCATCTGCTGCACCATTTCTTCCCTGCCAACCATCACCAGCAGTTTTTTCGCCCGGGTGACGGCGGTATACAGCAGATTGCGGCTCAGCAGCCGCTGAGGCGCCGAAAACGCCGGAATGATAACGGCGGCATATTCGCTGCCCTGACTTTTGTGGGCGGTGATGGCATAGGCGTGCTCCAGCTCGCCCAGATCGTCAAAGTCATAGTCGGCCTCCCGGTCGTCAAAGCGGACGATCATCAGCCGGGCGTTGCGGTCGATGAGCACGATGATACCGGTGTCGCCGTTATACACGCCCGTTCCGGCCTCGGCAGGCTCGATGCGGTTCCACAGACGGTCGTAATTGTTGCGGATCTGCATGACCCGGTCGCCGGTGCGGAACACTGTTTCGCCAAACCGTGCCTCGCCCTTGTCCTCGGCGGGCGGATTGAGGGCGCTCTGCAGCAGACGATTGAGGTTTTCGGTGCCGCATACCCCCTGTCGGGAGGGGCAGATCACCTGAATTTCGCTCTGGGGGATGCCAAAATGCTTGGGGATGCGCTGGGTCATCAGCGATACCACATTATCCACCGTGTGGTCGGCGCTGCGGGACACCGAGAAGAAAAAGTCCCCGTCGTTTTTTCGCAGCAGGGGCATCTGCCCCCGGTTAAATTGGTGGGCATTCAGGACGATGTCGCTGCCCTGCGCCTGTCGGAAAATCTCGGTGAGCCGCACCCGGGGCAGGGCTTCCACCCCCAAAAGGTCGGCAAAAAAGCTGCCTGCGCCTACCGGCGGCAGCTGATCGGCATCTCCCACCAGCACCAGACGACCGTGGAAGGGCATGGCCTCCAGCAGAGAAGCCGCCAGCGAAAGCTCCAGCATGGAACTTTCATCCACGATGATCACGTCGGCCTGCAGCGGATCGCTCTTATTCTTTTTGAACCGCAGGTTGCCCGCCTTGTCAAACATGGGCTCCAGCAGCCGGTGGATGGTTTTGGCCTCCTGATCGCACAGCTGGCTCATGCGCTTTGCCGCCCGTCCGGTGGGAGCCGCCAGCAGGGTGCGCAGGCCGTAATTGTTCAGCAGGGCGATCATGGTCAAAAGCGCGGTGGTCTTGCCGGTGCCCGGGCCGCCGGTGATCAGCGACACGCCGGAAGAAAAGGGCAGGCAGATGGCCTCCCGCTGCTTGTCTGCGTATTCCATGCCCTGCCGGGCTTCCAGTTTTTTCAGATTCTTTTCCAGATCGGGGGGCGGCTTGAGGGGCATTTCCCGCAGGCGGTTGATCTCCCGGGATACATAGACCTCCTGATGCCAGACGTGATCCAGATAGATGACCTCCCGGCCACGCCACACATCCTGCCGCACCTTTTCTTTTTCCCGTAGGTTTTCCAGATGGGGTTCCAGTTCCTCCTCCGTCCAGCCCAGCAGCCGGGCGGCGGCAGGCAGCAGCTTGTCCCGGGGCACAAAAGTGTGTCCGGCCTGCAGGTTAAAGGTCAGCACATAGAGAATTCCGGCCTCCAGCCGCAGGGCGCTGTCCTCCGGAATCCCCAAACTGACAGTTGCCAGTTCATCTGCTCGCAGGAAATCCAGCAGATAAGGCTCTTCGCACAGCAAATAGGGGTCGCGCTCCACCATTTCGGTGGCACGGTCACCGTAAGCGGCAATCAGCCCGCCGGCAAAATGGGTGGGCAGGCCGTGTGCCACCAGAAATTCCAGCAGCATCCGGGTGGAATTGAGCCGCAGGAACTCCTCCTGAATGGACTTGGCCTTTTCATAGGTGATGCCCCGGATCTCGGCCAGCCGGTGAGGCATTTCGGCCAGCACGTCAAAGCTCTCCATGCCGAAGCGGTCGACAATGAGTTTGGCGGTCTTGGGGCCGATGCCCTTTACCGTGCGGGAGGCCAGATAGGCATAGATCCCGGCCTCGTCGGCGGGCATCTCCCGCAGATAATTTTCCACCTGAAACTGGGGGCCGTGCTGGGGGTGCACCGTATAAGCGCCGGTGGCGGAAATGTGCTCACCGGCACCCAAAAAGGGCATGGCGCCCACGATGGTGATGGCTCCGCCATCGTCCAGTTCCACCCGAGCCACAGTGTAGCCGTTTTCATCATTTTTATAAATAATGTCCTCTACCACACCCTCCAGAGTGTCCGATTCCCGCATCATAAGCGCTGCCCTCCTTTCGTCAAAAAATCAATTACTCCGCCGGCGACAGAATCAACACGTCGGCGCAAAAGCTGATGGGGATGCAATCCACGTCAAACTGGGGCAGCGCCTGCTCCAGTTCCTCCCGCACCAGATAAAACTCGCTGTCGTCCCAGTCCTCCTCATAGGCCTCCCGGACGGCTTCCAGTCCCTTCCGGTCGGGGAAGGACACATCGCCCAGCACGATGACGCCCTCGGGGTTGAGGTGCTCCTTGAGGGCGGTGAGCAGGGCATACTTTTCCTGGTCGGGCAGGTGGTGGATGGCGTACACGGCAATGATGCAGTCAAACCGGGCATCCCCCAGCTTTTGGGGCACATCCATCAGCTCGGCCTGCAAAAACTGTGCGCCGGGAGCGTTTTTTGCCGCAGCCGCCAGCATTTTTTCGGAAAAATCCACGGCGGTGACCGGGTGTCCGGCCTCTGCCATCCGGGCAGTCAGCCTGCCGGTTCCGCAGCCCAGATCCAGCACGGAAACGCCCTCCCGGGCATGGACGATGTCAAACACCTGCTGGTGCAGCTCGGTGTATCCGGCGAAGGGATAATCCCCTGCCTCCTCACAGGCCGCCACGTCGGCGTCATATTGTGCCTGCCAGGCGTCAAACCCAGCGGCATCCAAAACCTTGTTTTCCATTATTTCAGCTCCATTTCCAGCTTGGCCTTGCCCTGTTCCACCGTCAAGTGGCCCAGTGCGCCGTTGATGAGGGTGAAGCAGGGCTTCACGTGGCCCACATCGGCCTCCAGTGCAAAGGGCAGGTCACCCAGCGCCCGACGGACGGCCTGTTCGTAATTCAGCATCATGCCGCCGGGGAACATGACCCGACCAAAGACAAAGGCCTTTGCCGTGCGGAACCAGCCCTGCATTTTCATGCTCCACAGGCTGTAAAACACCTGCTCGGCGGTCATGGCAAACACGTCAAAATACCAGATGATGCCGTCATTTTCGTATCGCTTAACAAAACCGGGCACGTCGATAAAATCGGTGCCCCGGAGGATGTCGATCACATCCAGACAGCCGCCCAGCAGACGGCCGGACACATCGAACGCCCCGTTTGGGGTCTGCCAGCACACCGGGCGGGTCAGATTGTAGCCGCCGTCGGGACGAGGGGCAGCGTCAAAGGGCTGCCACCGGTCAAAGCTGTGCTGCACGGGGATCTTGCCGCCCAGCAGATCCAGACTGTTTTCCAGCGCCGGATGGAGTTGTTCCATGTCGAAGCCGCCGGCGTTCAGACCATAAATGGTGGCAATGTCCAGCTTGGTGGTGATGGGAAACAGCAGGCCGGTGGGGTCGGAATAGCCCTGCAGCCACTTGGGGCGGGCGCGCAGCGCCTCAAAATCCACCTCGGGCAGCATTTCCACCAGAAAATCACCGCCAGCGGCGCACCAGATCATCTTGACCCGGCTGTCCTGACACAGGCCTTTCAGCTCCTTTGCCCGCTGATGTCCGGAGGAGCTGGGCAGCTGGGGCAGGCGCACGTTGGCGGTCTCGGTGACCTGCCAGCCGCGAGCGTGAAAATGCTCCAGCGACTTGAGATAACCGTTGAGATGACCTTCGTCCAACCCGGCAGAGGGTGCGGTAACACCAATCAAGTCATTTTCCTTTAAAAATTCCGGATAGATCATAGATCCAGCTCCTTTTCCAGTTGTTTGGGGCTTGTAAAGTGATGAAATTTCTGAGGATATTGGGCTTTCACCGCCCGGAATTCCGCCAGCTTTTCGGGGCTTCTGCCGTCCCGCAGCACCCAAAGCAGGAACTCCCGATCCACCTTTTCCTCACAACCCTCGCCCATATCGGGACGGGTTTTGCCGCGATATTTCAGCCACCGCTTGAGCACCCGTGGCAGACACACCCGCCGGGGGAAGTCCAGATAGAGGATGCGGTCGGCCTCTTCAAAGCGCCGCTGGGCGCAGATTTTCAGATAGTTGCCGTCGATGACCCAGCCTTCGGGGTTTGCGTCCAGAAATTCCGTGACTTTTTTTCGCTTATAGGGACGGTCGGTCTCCACCCAACCGGGCAGAAAATGGATGCTGTCAAAGTGCAGCACCGGCAAGCCGTACTTCTCCCCCAGCTGTCGGGCAAGGGTGGACTTTCCGCTGCCGCTGTGTCCCAGAATGGCGATCTTCATGACGGCTCCTTTCGCATATTACAGAGGGAGCCTGCCGCGAAACCAATCCTGTCATCGAGAACCAGTCAGCAGCGTGGTGTGGCGATCCGCAGCCTCAACAGGAATACGGCTTCCCACGCCGGTGTGCTCACCGGCTCGGAATGACGGTGTCTATTCGCAAC
>CAZVRM010000011.1:0-15755 GCA_964629605.1 uncultured Oscillospiraceae bacterium | reverse complement strand
ACAAGGACAATGGGATTTTACTTGAGAATTGCCATCCGCTAAAATTGTCGAAAGAGGTGATGCGAATGGCTGTCAGTGATCCCGAACTGCTCAATGCGGTCTACAAAGAAATAAGCGAAAAGCTGGGAATGGATACGGCTATGAGCATCTACCAGATGTTCAAAGGACAGCAAATCAGCTTCCCGGTACGCTTCTTTAACCCCGAAAAGATACAGCAGATTATTGTCCAGGAATATGATGGGACAAACATACGGACATTGGCTATCAAGTATAACTACTCAGAAAAGACCGTCCGGCGTATCATCAAGGACAGCGTTGAGAAATAGTGTGTCCATAGGCAAAGGAGGACAATGGTGACTACGGCAAAAAAAGTATGCGCTCTGCTTATGGTGTTGGCAGTATTGTTGACTACCGGGTGTGGAACGCATAGCGAAACTAAAGATGATACATCCAGCGCCGCTGATATTTACATTGAAAAAGCACAGAAGTATGTGGACGAAAAGGACTATGCGGCAGCGATAGATATTTTGCAACTTGGCATGGAAACTGTTGATGACGAAGCACTTGAAGAAATGCTTGGTGAAGTAATTGAACTTCAAATTGCCGATACAACAGAGGAGAAAACTGCTACGGAAACCGAGAAGGATGCCGAAACGGACACCAACGACAATACTGATGCGGAGCAGCAAGTATTTGACATTTCTAAGTATGTGTCCACTGTTACCTACTGGGCAACAGAAGGGATGGATTGGGTCTACGGCGGCTATGCCCTTGGTATCTACATTAGCGAAACTTCTCCCGATAACGCATATTTTGAGTTCAGCTATCTACAGGGCGCACCCAGCAGCAGAAACGCTGTGGCCTCTGCGGAAATTCCGCTTTCGGAAATAACCAGTAATGAGGTGCCGTTTGGTTTTGAAAATGATGGTTGGGGACACTCTGGAAATGTAACGCTCATCTTTGCAGATGACTCTATTTCCTTTGTTGTCAGCGATGTGGTCTATACAGACCCCTCATGTCCGGAAATGTGGGGATTTTATGATGTTAGCGGTAGCCTCATCAGCAATCCGACCATTTATGACGACCTGTACTACACAGAGGAAGAGTATGAAGCTCTGTTTGGGGAGCCGGAACAGATGCCGCAAGAGCCAACCTATGACACTTCCAGAGCAAGCGGTATTTTGGCAAGCTTTGGCTTGACTGAGGACGAATTTAAAAATAGCTGCCAGCCATTACAGAAAGAAGAAAAAGCGAATATTGGTACAATAGTCTCTTACAATTCGGATTTATTACAGTCCATGAGAGATTATCCTTCAGATTATGCTAATGGATGCTATCAATTTTTGTACTTTACGGTAGATAACAAATTCATTTCAAGCGACGGTTATCCTTGTTATGTAGATGAGAGTAGAAATATTCGAATCTACGACTATAGAGATGATGTTAACTATCCTACCATCTCAATGAATAACAAGATTGAGGCTTATGCTATCTTTAGAGGTATGCAGACAAATGCTTCGGGAACTGATTATTTAGTCTTCTGGTTGATTACAGCTAATAAAGAGTAAACCATATAGAGAATACGGTAAATGATAAGGATACGTAGGTGTTGAAATGTTAGAACACTGGCTGCTAACTACAATTAGACTGTTAAGCGGCTCATCAAGGAAAGCGTTGACGAATAGGAGCAGGTAGCTGAATATATGGATAATCTCATAAAGCATATTGAACTGATTTCTGCAGATGCAGAAAGATCCTCTGCGTTCTGTTTGGCGTATGTTGCGTTGGTGCGGTATCTCACGTTTGGTGACGGTATGCCATCTGATGCAGACGTTGCCCAACAAGAGGAGTGCAAAATCTTATTTCTGACAAATGAGAATCTGTCGGCGGAAACAAAAGCATCTTTGGAACTTCTATTTGCGGATGAAAGACCTATATTTTTCAAAACCCGTAAGCATCTTGATGCCATATCCACCGATGACCTAACTGTGCTGAAAGATTTTGTGGAACACCTTTACGCTGAAAACGAAGCGAGTACTGAGCAAGAGAAAATAGCTTGGGATAAATTCATCAGTTACTATGACGAACGAACAGATAAATGGCATCAGGATCGTTCAGCATCAGCGTTGGAAATATCTGACGAGGATTGGAAGCGTGTCAGGGACTTTATCCACACCAATGAAGAAAACAAAAGAAGTGAACTAAAAAAGGCAGCGCTATTCTCCGCTAAAGTAGTCGGCAGCGTTTTGCTTGTTGGACTGGGTGTTGCATTAGGGAAAGAAGTCATAAGTACCGCCTCAAAATTCGTTCCTGTTAACGAAATGAGCGATAAAGCGTTGTTGCGCAAACTTGCAGAAGGAACGGGGAAAAGCACCGGAGAAAGTATTTCCACAAGAGCACATTATATTATTGAAGCATATAAACGAGGCTTGAAATGTTAACTGGTTTCATCTATCGTATTAAGCTTGGTGCAGAACAAAAAAATAATCCCCTGTTATCCGTGTCGAGATAACAGGGGATTTACTGTATTATATGGTTCATGCAATATTGAGCGTGATTTTTACTTCTTCGTTGCTGATAAGCACCTCTTTTATGGCGTGGGCGAGGTATGCTTTTACTTCCGGTGCATCCGAAGTTTTAAGCATGCGACCCAATTCATTGCAAATAGGACGTATGTTGATTTTGTCGAGGGATGCTATTTCCGTCTGCGCAGCTGCGAGCTGACGATCTACAGACTGTTTCTCGTGTTCAAGAGCACGAAGTTTATCAAAGAGCAATTCTGATGTGTCTGTTTCAAGGCGATACAGGATATTCTGTGTAGCTTTCTTTATCTGTCTCTTTCTCAGCATAAGCATTTTGCAGGTATCGTTGTTATTTCTTATTGCTTCCGTAAGCTCAGATAAATCAGTTCTGTTGTACAAATCGCGGCTTAACATACCAGCAACCATAGTGTCAACGTACTCTGTGCGGATTTCTTTGGTGGGGCAAGCACCACTCCTGTGGTTTGGGCAGGTATAGGTTGTGTAGTTGCCGTTTCTGCTACTTCTGGGTACGCCTGTCATATATGCACCACATTCAGCGCATCTGACAATTTCTAATCCGGTAAGCATATAATGGCGTCTATTCTTAGAGGCTGCTCGACCACAGGCGCGCTCGGCCATTTTTTGCTGTACTCTTTGGAACTGTTCCGGGGAAATGATTTGAGGACAACCACCCTCAATCCTCGTCTGTGCTTCCAAGGGCTTGTGAGCATGGGAGTTGTGCTTGTGCTTGCTGTTCTTGGCCTTGGTTTTATTCCAGATGTATGTACCGGTGTATTTTTCCTGTTGAAGTAGGCTGTTGAAGGAATGTTTACCAAAGCTACCGCCACGCTTATTCTTTTTGCCTTCGCTGTTTAGTATCTCGGCCATTTTTGTGTAGGAGTAATTGAGTTCAAACATATCAAAGATACGTTGGACGGTATTTGCTTCGATAGGGTTGATAATCAACTGACCGTTAGCATCAATGTCATAGCCCAACGGAGGTATGCCACCGCAGTGTTCAGCTTTCTGGGATTTCATAACCATTCCAGCATGAGTCTTTTTTGCATTGTCACGGCTGAAGTAATCGTTAAAAACATCGGTAATGCTTACAGCGAGGAAGGCCTCGTTTGATGTGCCAAAATCCTCCGTTACACTTATTACTTTAATGCCATAATCTTCAAACAGCTCATTGTACAAGCGCCCATCTAAATAATTGCGAACAAATCTGCTTCGGTCATAAACAAGTATTGTATCCCAGTCGGGATTAGACTGAGCATCTTTCACCATTAACTGAAAATCATACCTGTTGTCATGCGTTGCTGTGTTTGCGCGGTCGATGTACTCATGTACTATTGTTATGTCGTTTGCGGCACTGTAGAGAAGTATTCTTGCGCGCTGATATTCTATAGATGTTTCGCGCTGATTGTTCGATGAGTAGCGCATATAGGCTACGGCTTTCTTTCCTGCCATAAATGTTTCCTCCTATGATAAATGGGCGCACTGTAGCTGTACCTACAGTGCGCCCGAAAGTGATTATTTTTGCAGAATAATCTTCAACACTTTTGCCAAGGGTGTCGTGTTGCGCTGTTTAGGCAGTATACCCTTGGTGGTTACGCTGTATGCTTTGTAATTCTTCGCTTTTAGGTCTGAGCGGCTTATTGTGATCGTCTGTGTCATGCTGTGGCTTCCGTGTTGGCGGCACACTGCGCAATACGAATGGTTGCTACTGGTACGCCATCCAGCTCGTTGATGCTTATATTATTAAAAGAGCGGGATACACGGGTCTTGAAGTCAAGCCCAAACAGCTCAGTGAGAAGCAGCACGACATTGGAAGCGTACCATAGTTTCTTATCTTCACCTCTGAGTTCGCCACGAATGGCTCCCTCGAACGGAAGATCTCTGGCTACCATAACAACACCCTCGGCGGGAATGGGAATAATGGCGATCTGTTTGTCGAGACCAAGATTGGCAACGAGGGATTTGCTGAGGGAAATACGCTTTCCGTTGGCACTGCTGTTCACGATGCCAAAGGAAAGAGGACTGTTGCCGGAGCTTGTGTGCATAACGGCAACGGGGGACTGATTTTTTGCAGCTTCACATAGCTTGTTGAAATCACTATTTGTAAACATTATTTTATCTCCTTATATTGTAGTTGATATAGTACGCTACAGGGGAGTGGAGGCCCCTGCAGCGGCACAATTAGTCGGCTTCTTCATCAGAAAGAAGTCTTGATATCTGACTTTTGTGCTTATTGGTTGAATTTTTCTTGAGTGGTGGGACAGCAGTTCCAACCAAGCGCAAGCAGTAGCATTTCATTGTAATATCGCCGAATTTTTCATCCTTACAGAAGCGGTCGCCATAGTGACGCACAAGGTAATTTTCTTTATGCAGAGCACGCATAATGGCATTGTTGCTTTCTGCATTTGTGGAAGCATGGTTTTTTGCACTATGCAGAAAATCTTTGAAGTGAGCCTCGGTGATCCAGACGCAGGGGAACCCATCCTTTGTACCTATAGCTCCCCAAAACTGTCTTGTAAAGCGCGTCTCCCCTTTGGTCGGGAAGCTTATGTAGTTATCAAGCACTTGCTGCTTGATATGTTCATAGATTACTTTTATTGTGTTTTTAGGCTTTAGCACGTATGGGGTATTCTCATAGTTAGTCAGAAGCGTAGCCTGTATCGCTGTGATGTTCAATGGAAGGGCTAACGCTCTGGTTACGACCTCTGCCCCCAATGTTATGAGTGCGTAGGTTTTAAGCATTCTATCTTCCACTCCGTCGGCGGTTGGTACTGCGGCCTTGAGTTGGTCATAGTGTTGTCTATACGAGACGGAAAGACACTCCCGGTTTTGCATCAGCCATGTCAACAAGGGAGCAACAGCCGTTCCATAGTTGGTACGACAGCTTTGCTCGATACGGAAAGCATGGTCAGCATCATTTGTCCATGGTAGTGTGAACTCAATGAGCCGTGCGAACAAGCCGTTGTTGCTGTTACTTTGGTCAAATATGCTGCGCTCACCGGTGAAGATAACGCACCCTGAATAGCTAAGCGGAACTTTAAGCTGTCCTTGGCTATCACAGCGCAGTTTTTCTCTGCCAGTAGGAAGATTGTACAGTAGCTTTGTGAAATCCCATTCCGGAGCGCTTGATGTTTCATCAATAAGAGTGGGTACACCAAATTGCCTGTTAAGCTGAGCGAAAAACGCTGTTTGCGTAGCATTCAGGTCACTTATCATACCACCGCTGATCGTTGGTGCTCCGTAGATAGATGCCATCAGCCGCAGAGCTGTGGTCTTTCCTGTAGACGAACATCCTATCAAGGCAAAAACAGGTACGCTACTGACAACCAGTTCTTCATTGAGCAGGTGGGCTAAAGGAGCTACAGTGCCCAACGCCAAAGCAAGTTCCAAATTGGGGTGTCCAAGGACTTCGTTCTCAATCATTGCCCTCCAAGACTCAAATGAGCCGACAGGCTTTGTCTTTGAAGGAATAGCGTATTCAGAGCAAGCCTTGCCGGGATCTAAGAGTCCGATGGGCTGATGTGCAAGAAAAATATCATTGCCGTCGATTTTGCAGAAACCGAGTCGGTCATGACGGAAAACTCTTGTCGCTGTGGCTTCGCTTTCAATTAAGATTTGCAGTATCAAATCCGCGTCGGTGTTTGTGTCCATCACCGACAGGCCATAGTTTAGAAGTTTTGGAATTATTTTGCGATTCATATCACAACGGGGGAGCGTAAAGCTTACGTCCCCCGCTGCGGTTTCTATGGTCAATTCAACTGTTTGCTCGCCAGTCAGCAGGTCGGTGGCGACATTTGTTATGCCAAATGCTTCGCAATAATCACCAAACTGCCCGTTGCCTTCTTGGTCGAGCCAAACACGACCGTTGGAAATCTTGTAATCCATCACGCAGGATTGCGCTCAACGATAACAGGTTTGTTAAACCCGGCACGACGCTTTAGGACGACTTTTTCAACAAAACCGACAAGGTCGGGAAGCTCATCGTCACGTTCCTTAATACCAGCGGTATCAAGATACTCAAAGAACTGTGCTGTACGCATATTGGATGCAAGATTGTGGAAAATTTCGATATAGTTGTATTTTTGGCCGGTTTCATTGGTTAACTCGTAGCTAACACGAAAGGCTTCGCGGTCGGCGTAGCTTTCTTCATAGCAGATACTTGTTACTACTGCAGTATAGCTACCTACTGGGATTGCTGCAGATTTCTTTTTATTTGCATTTAGGACTAACATTGTGGGAACCTCCTTGTGGTTGAAGGCACCCTGCAGAGAAAGATTAAATTGTCAAGGTGCCTTTTGATGATGGTGCTTGGCAGTGTTCCATCCGGCTGATGGAGCTGCCCCGCTGTAACGTAGCGGCGGCGATTAAGGACAATATCCTCCCGCGAAACGTCGCGGGACGTTTGGTCTGAACATCGTGTACACGATAGGCACGAAACTTGCTCAGAATCGTGTCGTGAGCGTATCTTAACGCCGATTTACGAGATAGTCAATCCCACCCCAAAACAGGGAGAGAAAAGATGAACAACGCAATATGTTGTCTACAACCTATTTGCGGTTGCGCACATATTGTGGTTTTGGATTGACTTGACAAAGCGTGCGCTCGGTCATCATGCCAAGCCGATGGAGGCCAACCCCGAGGAGAGAAACATGCGAAAATTCCCATATAACAGAAATGGCGCTCTGGTTCTATCTCGAAAAATTATTTTATTTTCGTGGAAAATGACGAAAGAAAATGGGCAAAAAAAAGCGCCGCTAACGGCGCTTTTGCTGTTCGTATATCTCTTGCCGCCTAACAGTGTAGGTAGTATCAAGAGCGGGGAGAATATCGAGGCCGGTTTTTAATGTGACTGTAACGTAGTAACGTCCGATCTCGATTTTGCTGATAAAGCTACGAATAAAATTCTTGTAGGCAGGGGATGATGGGGAGTCCTTGACCTTGCCGTATTCTGACAAAATCAATTGCACATCGACAATAGGTGCATTTCTGTCTTTGATGGAGTGCAGCGCAGCTTCCAACTCCGCTTTTTCTGCTTCCAACTCATTCAGCCTTGCAATCAGCGCATTTGAGAGCAATCCTGCGGCGACAGCATCTGCAACGTTAGCAAGCCCCTGTGTGACCTCTGACAGTTTCTTTTGTAGCGTTGCCCTGAGTTCGCCAGCATTTCGTAGCTCTGTCTGTGCCTGTTTTCTGATGCTTGCGGCTGCTTTTTTGAGAGCTACTGAGTTGAGCAGTTTTTCTTCCAAAAGGGCAACGATGAATGCTTCCAAATAGTCCCGGTTAATTTCCTTGTTAGCGCAGCTGTAGCGTTTGGAAGGACAGCGATAGGTGATATAGATGTCTTTATTTCTACCGCTGTGTCTTGCATTCCCAACCATTGCCTTGCCACATTCTTTACAGCAAACGCAGCCAGACAGCAGATAATTAGTTTTGGCGTTGCCTCTGCCACCTGTGTGAGTATTGTTTTTGATGCGTTCCTGCACCCGGTTGAAGGTGACAGTATCAACGATTTGCGGGCAGCCGCCGTCTATGCTTATTGTATCTTCTGCACCTTTTTGTAGATGGGTGTTTCGTGTTCCGTCGGCAGCTTTGGAAGAACTTCTGTTGAATACATACAGACCTTTGTATTTGGGGTTTGTCAGTATGCTGTACAGGCTGTTCTTCTGGAACTCATTGCCGTTTTTAGTCCTGTAACCGCCTTTATGTAAGGCGGCAAGTATGGGAGAATAGCCGTAGCCCTCACTATACATGGAGTATATAAGTTTTACCGCTTCAGCCTCGACAGGATTTACCACGAGTTTCCTTGTGTCTGTGTCTACATCATAGCCAAGTGGTGGCTTACCACCAGTGTGCTTGCATTGCAACGCTGTTTCGCGCATTCCTTTCATAACTTCTCTGGCAAGATTTTGGCTATAATATTCACTCATGCCCTCAAGTACGGATTCCATCATAATGCTTTCCGGGCTATCATCGAGATTTTCAAGGACGCTGTAGACGGTAACGCCATTTTTCTTTAATTCACGCTTATATACCGCAGAGTCGTAGCGATTTCTGGCAAAACGGTCGAGCTTGTGGACAAGGAGAATATTGAAATTTCCATTTGTGCTGTCAGATATCATTTGCTGGAATGCGGGTCTGCGGTCTGTGGTTGCACTTTTCGCCTCATCTACATAGGTGTTGACTATTACAAAGTTTTTCTGCTGACAGTATGCTTTCATAGCACGAATTTGGGCATCAATGCTTTCCGACCTCTGATTATCTGAACTGAATCGAGCGTAGAGCGCTACATTGTTGCTTGTGCGGATCACAGACATTCTTTACACTCCTCTGTGCTTTTTCTATGCTCCTGCCTGCCAGTTCAGGCAGGAGCGCTTTCATCGTTTTTATTTTTCTTCGGAGCGAAAGGTTCAAGAATCCACTGGCTGCGGATTGAGGGTGTGAGAGGGTGCAGCCCCGACCGTTCTCCATCGGAAATGACCATCAGCTTTTCTTTGGCATCTTCAAGCATTGCAATCACGTGTTCTGCTCTTGCTGCAATTCGTTGATTGGTGTCTGCGGCCTTGCCCCATGCAAGGATTACAACTTCGCAATCCGAAGCTGCTTTACGGATATATTCATCATTGGCCAATATGTTGAGGTCGTCATCGGAGTTCCAACGGAAGTTGAGTTTATTGGTCAAACGCGAAAACAGGTTAACAATCACTACACCGCCGAATTTTTCCAATTTTGCTACATTATTGACTATTAAACTCGTAGTAGTGTCTGTTACAAGATTATCAGAGAGCGCCGGATTCAATGCCAGGACAGCAGCCAAGGGTTTGTCTTTTGACCAAACACGCTGCCAAAGGACTCTGTGCATATGGTCATCACTGAATACTGCTTCGCATTTGATTGTCACTTTTTCGTTAATCATTTTCTTGCTCCTTTACTTTGAATGTTACTCCTGTAAAGTGTTCACTGCCCAAAATCACTTCACAGGTATAGTACTGCTCCATAGCAATGGAAACAGCATGGTCTGCATCTTCTGAATCAATTTGAAGTTCAGCAGATAGGGTCTCCTGTATTTGGACTATGTATTTCATCAATAGCCCTCTTCGAACTCAGACGTGATTTCCGGGGGTGCATCATCAATGCTCATCACAATTACAACGCCGAAATCGTTGGTGAGCAAATATAGGGCAGAACAGATAGGCGGATCTCCGTAGGTGCGATTTACATACTCCACCTGCCATTTTGTATAGTCAAACCACTTTTTGACCTCCTCGGCAGGGGTTCCGTGGGTTGCATACAATACATAGCCACCGTCATCGGTGTCCACGTTTCTTTCTCTGCCATATTCAGATGACAGTATTTTTGTGAACTCAAAAAGCGTGTCCCAAGTTTTTTCGTCCATCGGGGGAAGGGAGTACATATCCGTATCATTTGCCAACTTGTAAATCATAGTTTTTCTCCTCAATACGTTCTAAATGTCATAAATACGGTGTGGCCAACTTCTTCTGCTGGGATTTTTTCAATGTTATGGAAAAGAGCGCTATACCGCTGTAATGCCGAGTCTGTGATTGATGTAAGATTGCCGCGCTTATCTTGTCCTGCTATATAGAACACACCGCAAAGGATATCCTTACCGATTCTGCGATTGGGTGTAAGCCCAATTAGTTTTCCTTCTTCGTTTGCAATCAGGCAAGTATCTGGATCAAGGTTGATGATTTCGATTAGCCCTCTGTATTCAGCGCCGATTGATACCGCATCCTGCAAGGAAGTGAGGTCATTTCTAAGTGTAACGACTTCTGGATGTACTCCTGGTGCAATCTTTAACACCTTGATTGCTGTTTCTTTCATATGCCAAAGCCTCCAAAACAAAATATCCGATAGCGGCTGATGCTGCTATCGGATAAATAATATATAGACATTTTTTGTTATAATTCGCTTTTGCAAGGTGGCTGGCCAGCCAAAGGAAGTTCAATATGCTCCTGTGCGGATAACAGTTTTTCGAGGTCATCTCGGTTAACGAAAAGTCTGTTTCCTATGGTTTTAACGGGCAGATGGGCTTTTACCATGCAGCGTATACGCTTTTTGCTGATACCCAAGTATTCTTTCTGAATGTCATCGACGCTTAGATATTTTCTTCTCAGAGTAGTATTATTGCTTATTTTACACGACCTCCTTTAGGCTTGTCTTTGGTATTACAGGTGTGACCATCAAATAATCTGAATATTGTGATATTCTTTCCGTATTTTTTCAATTCTGGAACTTTTGATAGTGCTCTGCCTACAAGCACAGCTTCGCTATGACTTAGTTCATCTGTAGAAAAATGGTCACGATATACCTGCGGATTTTTGTTAGGCACAGTGCTGTTTATGGTATCTACAATAAGCTGTTTGTACTTTCGTAAATCGACGTTTCTGTGCTCAGTATTCGCAAAACGGCACTCACGTATCAGCTTGGACAAGATTTTCACCCTTTCTAATAATTTGTTAGTTGACGCAAGCGGTTTACAGCCAACGTCGTTTATTTATTTGTTTGTAAAATTGTGGCCGTTTGTGTCTACGTGCATTTACGTGGAATTACGCCAGAGATTTTATTACTTTCCCACTGCTTTATGGGGGCGAACTGCCCAATTACGTAATTACGTGAATTACTGACGAGCATAAGATATTCGAGTCTGTACCACAATTATAAAATAAAGGAAACAATCGGCATCTGCGAGGCCGATTGTTTCCTTTTTGCTAATTATTTGTTTATTTGCGGTTATGTGAATCCGAAAAAAGCCAATCAATGCTTTTCCTTGCCAAAACTTTGTTGCCCGCGATATGGCAAGGTAGGACTGGCTGAAAGGCTGCTGCAATTTCAGAAAATAGCCTAAATTCAGAATTATTTGCGATAGTCGCCCAAACAAACACAAGCGCCGGATGGCAAGGAAATCTTACCTATCCGGCGCTACGTGTTATATGCCACTGGACGTGGCAATGAATGGTGGAGGTGAGGGGAGTCGAACCCCTGTCCGAAAACCCATCCACAAGTCCTTCTCCGAGCGCAGACGGTTGATTACATTCCCTTGGGCTGACGGCAGCCGTCAGTCTTCAACCCTTGGTAGCTTCATGATGCATGGCACGGGCAAAGCTTACCGTACTCACGGACGCCACTGATCGACGCCTTTATCCGGGCCGTGGCACTCCCGGTAAAGACGGCCGCCATTAATTAGGCAGCGTAAGACAGCTTAGAGTTGTCGTTTATTTTTAAGGTTTGCCCATTTTATAGAGACCGGGCGCCTCTGCTCGCTGGACCGGCTTCAAGATCCCCGTCGAAACCTTTACACCCCCATATGAACTTATCGGTTGCGCTCCCGCATGGCCCGATCCATCTCCCGGGAAGCGTCCCTCCGGGCGGCGTCGTCACGCTTGTCGTGGAGCTTTTTACCCTTGCACAGACCCAGCTCCAGCTTCACCCGGCTGCCCTTGAAGTACAGGGACAGGGGGATCAGGCTGTAGCCGTCCCGTTTGACATAGCCGAACAGCTTCATGATCTCCCGCTTGTGCATCAGAAGTTTGCGCTGACGCAGAGGATCTCTGTTAAAGATATTTCCCTGCTCATAAGGGGAAATATGCATACCCACCACGAACATTTCGCCGTCCTTGATGGAGCAATAGCTGTCCTTCAGGTTGACCGCACCGGCGCGCAGGCTCTTGACCTCGGTGCCTGCCAGAGCGATGCCGCATTCATAGGTCTCCTCCACGAAATAGTCGTGCCGGGCCTTACGGTTGACGGTGATGATCTTGCCGTCGGTTTTCTTTTTGTCCGCCAAAGCCCAAACACTCCTTTCGCTTTGGATTCTACTATATAATAGGACAAAACCGCCCGGCAGTCAAGTTACATATTCATTACATTATTCGACAAGGATATTGCTGTCTCCCTGGATGATAGAGGCAACAACCTTGACGACTTCTTCCATCTCCATCTGATGAAACCGCAGGGAGTAACAAAGGTCGTCTACGGCGAACTCGGCGGTATAAGCGCCGAAAGCGGCGTACTCGCCCCGGTGGTCGTTGAGGGTGATCTCTCCCAGTGTGACATCGACACCGTTGATGGACAGCATCTGCCGTCCGCTTTCCGAGTCCACATATTCATAGATGAGGGTCTCTTCGGTGCTGACCGTCATGGAAAAGCCCTGAACATTCTGCGTTTCCAGGGTGCCGTCGGGGCTGTAGCCGGTATAAAAGTCCAGTTCCACCGCATCCCGCACCACTGTGCCATCCTCTTCCACCAGCACCTGGGCGGTGGACTCCCTGTTGGCAGGCTCCAGATTTTCCGGCACATAGGCCGGGGTCAGATCCTTACCATAGTATTCGGTGATCTGTGCGCTGTCCCAAGAAACCACCTGTACGGCTGCCGGGTCATAGGAGGGCTCGGCACGGTGGATCTCAGCCACTGGGTTGACTGCCACATCCTCCAGCCGGATCACATAGGGGCGCTGGCCGTACCACAAAGCCGCCCCTGCCAGCAGGGCAATACAGGCAGCCAGACCTGCATAGCGTTTCCAACCCCGACCTTTGGACGGGAGGGCTACCATGGCATCGGCCACGAAATCCGGGTGGATATACGTCATACTTTTCAGCAGATGTTGTCCTTTCATAGGAAAATGCCCTCCTTTTCCAAACATATTTTCAGCTGTCCCCGCAGGCGGAACAGCGTGACTTTGACCTTGCTTTCGCTGATGTGATAGCGGACGGCGATCTCCCGGACGCTGTCGCCAAACCAGTACCGCCGCAGAAAGATGCGGCGCTTTTCCACCGGCAGTTCCGCCAGAAAGCCGTTGAGCAGCCGCCCCAGCTCCTCTTCGCCCAGGGTGGAAAGCGCTGACGGCAGACAGCTTTCCAGCTCGGCTGACAGGGCGACCACCTGCGCGGTGCGCTTTTGGGCGTGGGCTTTGTCCAGCCGGTCAAAGGCCGAAAACCGGCAGATTTTTGCCAGATAAGCGTAAAACTGAGTGGGTTTTTGGGGCGGAATGGTGTTCCAGGCGGTGAGATAGGTGTCGCTGACGCATTCCTCAGCATCCTCCATGTCCCGCAGGATGCGCCGCGCCAGCGCCATCAGCGCTCGGCCGTATTTGTCTGCCGTTTGCCGCAGAGCCTCCTCGTCCCTGGCAAAAAACAGAGCGATCAGGGCATTGTCATCCATGATTCAGCCTTTCTGCGTCAGCCATTCCTCCAGACACAGGCCGGAATCCCGAATGGCTTTTGCGTTGTCTTTGCCCACATAGCGGTAGTGCCATGGCTCATAAATGATACCGGTGACCGCTTCCTTGTCAGCGGGGTACCGCAGGATAAAGCCGTATTCCCAGCAATGTGCCAGCAGCCATTGCTGCACGGGGGTGTGGGCTTGGGCATCGTCCAGCAGTTGATAGCCCATGTCCACAATGTCCACCGCCAGCCCAAGCTGATGCTCAGAGGTGCCGGGAACGGCCACCACCCTGGATGCCTCGGCGCGGGCGGCCTCCTGCTCCAGACCGGCAGCCAACAGACGGGATACCTTTCGGTCAAACAGCGACTGCTGCTTTTCCTGGGTGCGGTAAGAGGAACAGATCAGCGGCTCCAGCCCTGCCGCCCGGCAGGCGTCCATCATTTCCTGCAGGGCGGGATAGCACCGCTCGTCCACCGCCTGCCCGTTTTTTAACTGGGTGAGAACGGGTGCATAGCCCTCCGGCAGGGGATTCCACGGATTCACCAATAGCAGCCGCCAGTCCTGCGGAATCGCTTCCTCCTCCGGCAATGGCTCTGTCACGACGACGGGGATGGTTTCCGGCGGCGCCGCAGACTTTTGCGGCAGTGGTTCAACCGGACGAAGGATGATGGCAGTGGCGCACAGCAGCGCACACAGAGGCGGGATAAAAAACAGGCATTTTAACATAAAAGGGTGCTCCTCTCCACGGGATTTTCTACCCAGATAGAGGGAAAATCCACGGAAAAGGTTACACCCTTTGGAAAATTATTTGGAAATGATCTGTCCGGCGATGGCTTCAAACAAGGCATCGCCCCGGGTCAGCAGGCGGAAGATCCGCCGGACGGTGTCCACGGGAATGTGATCCAGTGCGGTCTGCACGGTGGCTTTCACCTGGGCGCGCTGCGCCTCCCGCTCCAGATATTCCTCCAGACACAGGCCGGAGGCAAAAATCTTTTTGGCGTTGTCCCGGCCTACATAGCGGTAGTGCCATGGCTCATAAATAATGCCGGTGACCTCACTTTTGTCGGTGGGGTAGCGCAGGATAAAGCCGTACTCCCAGCTGTGGGCCATCAGCCACTGCTGTGCCGGGGTGTCGGCCTGTTTTTCGTCCAGCGTCCGGTAGCTTTCGTCCACGATGTCCACCGCCCAGCCCAGCTGGTGCTCGGAGGTGCCGGGGATGGCCACGATGGTGGCGGCCTTTTTGCGGGCGGCCTCTTCCTCCAGACCGTAGCTCTTCCACTGGCGCACCTTGTTGTCATACAGCTGCTCCTGGGTCTTTTGGGTACGGTAAGAGGAACGCACCTGGGGCGACAGGCCTTCTGCGCGGCAGGCATCCATCATAGCCATCAGGTCATCATAGCAGGTCTTATCCACCTTATGGCCGTTGCCGATGGGTACCAGCTCCACCGTCCAATCCTCAGGAACGGTGTTCCAGGGATTTACCAGCGTCAGCAGCCGGTCGTCGGTCTCCTCTGCCGCACAAACCGGCAGACAAAAACCGGCGCACAACGCGCAGACCAGTAAAAATATCAGAAACTTTTTCATAATTCACCTTCTTTGCAGGCTGATGATACCACAAAAAAGGTAAAAAAGCACGCGAATCGCGTGCTTTTTAAGAATTATTTCATAAACAGTGTTTTGAGAGCCGCCTCCAGCCCCTTTGCCGCTGTTTGGGGCGCCATGCTGGGGGTGGGACGGTCACAGGCCTGTGCAGGGGTGGCAGGAAGGTGGATGAAACCTGCCGGAATGTTTTTTCCGGTGCGTGCCAGATGATCCAGCAAGCCGTACATCAGGTCGTTGCATACAAAGGTGCCCGCCGTGTTGGACACCGATGCAGGAACACCTGCCTGTTTCATGGCCTGTACCATGGCCTTTACCGGCAGGGTGGAGAAATAGGCCGCCGGGCCGTCGGCACGGATGGGTACATCCACCGGCTGATTGCCCTCGTTGTCGGCGATGCGGGCATCCATTACATTGATGGCCACCCGTTCGGGGGTG
>CAZVRM010000010.1:0-15781 GCA_964629605.1 uncultured Oscillospiraceae bacterium | reverse complement strand
CAAAGCGGTAGATCTGCTTTTCGGTCTCACCGCCGCCCTTGGCCAGCAGCACCTCGGCAGATTCGATGACGGGGGTATCCAGAGGGGTGAAGCCGTACAGGCTATAGGTCTCCCGCAGGACCTGGAAAAACCGCTCCATCTGCTGCTGCTTTGCAGGAAGCAGCTCCATGAAGCCGGAAAGGGTGCGGGGTCTGATTTTTTCCATAATCATAATTCCTTTCGGTATATATTTTAAATAATATTATTATTCGTATTTTTTTCGCAAAAAACAAGCGCTCTCGTCCCGCAAATGGGACGAGAGCGCGAAAATACGCACTTCGTGGTGCCACCCATGTTCGATGCGAAAACTGCATCCTTTGAGCGCCCGATTTTGGCCGGACGGGGCCGCGCTTTCGACGCCGCAGCGCCTTATACGCCTGCTCGAAGGCTGTCTTGGGCAAAGCCTGTGCCGGGGGCTTTCAGTCGCGGCTCCCCTTCCCTGTGGACACGGTTGTTTGCTTACTCCTGCCTCGTCTTTGCAGAACAGAAATATTATGTCACCGAACGGCAGGAAAGTCAATGGTTTTCCCGCCAAATTTCGGTTATTTTCGGTCAGAAATTGGCGTTGGGATTGATCTCGCGCCAAGCCAGATCGCCCCGTGCCAGACCCTGGATCAGCATCTCGGCGGTAGCCACATTGGTGGCAACGGGGATGCAGTTCTGGTCACAGGAACGCAGCAGGTCATTGATCTGGGTGTCGTTCTGATATTTTTCCATGGGGTCACGGAACATCAGCACCAGATCGATCTCGTTGTAGGAAACACGGGCTGCGATCTGCTGCTCGCCGCCGGTAGACCCGGGCAGCAGACAATCAATCCGCAAGCCGGTGGCGTCGATGATCATCTTGCCGGTGGTGGCGGTAGCGCACAGATTATGCTTTGCCAGAAGGCCGCAATAGGCGATACAAAACTGCACCATAAGTTCTTTTTTGCGGTTTTGGGCAATGATGGCGATGTTCATAGGACTCCTCCTTCATCTCTTACGCTCTATGTAAAATTTAAATAGACCGTTTATTTCTTCCACTCTTTGCCGGGCACCTGATCCAACAGGCGGATGCGCTGGCCGGTGAGGCGTTTTGCGATGTTCAGATAGGCTTGAGCGGCCGCACCGAAATGATCCAGCGCCAGAATGGTACCCCGGTTGCCGCTGGCAATGACGCCCTGATCTTCGGGCACCACGCCAAGCAGGGACAGGCCTGATGCATCCATAGCCCGGTCGATGTTGGCGGCAGCGCCCTCCCGGATCATGCCGGGACGAAGCCGATTGACCACGATGGAGCAGTTTTCCTGTCCGATGCGGCCAAAAATGTTGGCGGTACTCTGCGCTCCACGCAGAGCCGTGTAGTCCGAGGTGGATACGATGACCGCCCGATCGGCGGCGGCGGCAAAGGACAGCACGTCCGCACCCAAGCCGGCAGCACAGTCCACCAGCGTATAGGTAAAATGAGCACGCACCCGGGTCAGAAGTGCAGCAATGGCCTCGGGAGAATAGACCTCACCGATGCCCGGCTCGCCGGGAGCCGTCAGCACCCGCAGGTTTTTGGCCACAGGATGGGCCACAGCGGCTTCCTTCAAGCCGGCATTGCCCCGGATCACATCACCGTAGGAAAACAGCAGGCTGTCGGTCATGCCCAGCACCAGATCCAGACTTCGCATACCTGAATCGGCGTCGATCAACAGGACTTTTTCACCCAGAGCACACAGGGACACCGCAATATTCGCGCAGAAAGAGGTTTTTCCCGTTCCACCCTTGCCGGAGGCCACTGCAATGACCGTGCCCATAGTTGTGCTCCTTTCCTGCTGTAAAGTTGATATACCCTAATAGTATAAGCGAATTTTCCAAAATTCTCAAGGGTTTTGGGAAAATTGTTAGGGATTTCCATTAAAAATACAGAATTATTCCTCAGCATTCAGGTTCAAGCCGAAGTATTCGTCGTAGATGGCGATGGCTACCGGCGCCAGCGAACCACCGGAAGAAGCGTATTCACCCACCACACAGACGGCGATCTCGGGATCGTCGTAGGGAGCAAAGGATACGAACACGCCGGTGGCGCTGTGATTGGTCATCTGTGCCGAACCGGTCTTACCGCCCACCTGAATGGGGAAACCGGCAAAATAGCTGGAAGCCGTACCATCCTCGGTAACGACGCCCTTCATGCCTTCCTTGATGGCGTTGAGGGAGCTTTCGGAAATGTCCACCTCATTGAGCACCACCGGCTGGCTTTCCACATAGACCTCGGTATTGGTATAGTCCATGACGGTTTTCAGCAGGTGGGGCTGGTAACGGGTGCCGCCGTTGACGATGGTGGCAACATAATTGACCAGCTGGATGGGGGTGAACAGGTGGTCGGACTGACCGATGGCGGCCATCAGCGTATCGGCGGCATACCACTTTTCACCGCCCCGTGCCTCACGGGATTCGGGACCGGCCAGAATACCCGCCTTTTCGTTGGGCAGTTCAATGCCGGTCTTTTGCCCCAGACCCAGCTGGGTGGCGTAGGAGTTGAGCTTGTCCATCTGGAGCTGATAGCCCATTTCATAGAAAAAGTAGTTGCAGGAATACTTCAGTGCCTCGCTGACATTGATGGCACCGTGGGTACGTCCGTACTGACGATAGACCCAGCAACGGGGGCTGTAGCCCACATCCGCATACCGCTCGTAAGCGCCCTTGTCCACGATTTCGGTACGCGGGGTAATAATCCCCTCCTCCAGCGCCGCCAGCGAAGTACACATCTTAAAGGTGGAGCCGGGAGAATAGGTGGATTGGATGGTTCGATTCAAAAAGGGCGACAGGGGGTTGGTGCTGTTGGCGGCATAATCTTCCCAGAACCGGGACAGGTCATAGGTGGGATAGCTGGCCATCGCAAGGATCTCACCGGTATTTACGTCGATAACGATGGCCGCGCCGCCCTCTACGTCGGCACCGTCGCCGTCCTTGGAGGCTTCGCCCTTGAGCCGGATATTCTCAATGGTCTCAGCCAGTGCTTGCTCGGTGCGTTCCTGCAGGGGCAAGGAGATGGTCAGGTAGCAGTTTTTGCCCGGTTGGGGCTCTTCCAGCAGATATTCGGACACCAGCTGTCCGGTGCGGCTGTCGGCCTCCACCACCCGGGTGCCGTCGATCCCCCGGAGGTAATCCTCCAGCGCACGCTCCATACCTGCCCGGCCGATGGTATCGGTGAGGGTATAGCCCTGCTCCTTGCGTTCTTCATAATCTTCCTTGGGGATGGTGCCCACATAGCCCAAAAGCTGAGCCGCCGCCGTGGTTTCGTATTCCCGGCTGTCGGACACCTGAATGGTCACGCCGGGCATCTGGTTGCTCTGCTCGGAAATATGGGCAACGGTGGTAATGTCCAGCGCCTCCACCACGGTGACCGGGGTATTGTAGCCGGAGAACTGATAGTCCTCCAGATAATACCGCAGGCCTACGATGGCTCGGCGATCCTCCAGCGGCAGGTCGGTGTCCACTTCGTATCGGTCGCACAGCAGACCAAACAGTCGGATAGGGGTCAGCTCCTCCACCGAGGGCCACCCCTGTGCCTCCAGAAACCGCTTGAGTTTACGGCCATCGCCGCTGTCCAGCGATTCATAGGTATAACGCAGGGGCATCTCCCAGTTGAGTGGCAGCACGTCCAAACAGGACAGACCCGCCTCCTGCAGGGTATTGTGCAGCCGCAGGATCACCTCGTTCTGGGCGCTTTTGTCCCACTGGTAGTAGTCCAGCTGGACGGAAAACACCAGCGCATTGCCCACCATCACGTTGCCGTCCCGATCCAGGATCTCTCCCCGGGAAGCAATTTCGTCGTACTGACGGATCACGTTGGCATTGATGTCTGCGGTGATATTGGGGCCTTGGATCAGCTGCAGCTGAATCATGCGATAGACCAGTGCCGCCACGATCAGCAGCATGGCACTGCACAGGGCGATCACCCGGGAAGTTCTTGCTCTCATTGGCCATCCTCCGCAAACCGTCGGTAGATACTGCGCACCAGCTGCCAGGTCAAAGCGCCCACCGGCAGGCTCAAAAGCAGCCGCGCGCCAAAGAGTCCCAGCGCCTCGGACAGGCTCATGCCGTACATCAAAAGGTCATGGAACACATAGCGGAAGACCGACTCTATTGCCATGCACACCAGTCCGCCGCTAAGGGCAGACAGGATCACCGGACGCAGATAATGGGCGCCGAACAGGCCGAAGCCCACGCCGAACATTGCCAGCAGCAGCGAGCCGAAGCCCTCTACGCCGGTACCGTTGACGGTCAGCAGCACACCGGCAAAAAAGCCCAGCACGCCCCCGGCATAGGGGCCGTCCAGCAACGCCACCGCCGCCACAAAAAAGGGCATGGCGTTCACCGTGGCACCCCACAACTGGATGGCGGTGCCCCGGGAGGACTGTAACACGAAAAGGCCCAGCATCAGCAGGGCATATCCGCTGTATTTCAGAATAGTATAACGGTCAGAACGGATCATAAAACCTCAAAAAAGGAGCTATTAGTTTTCCACGTGGAATTCTTTGATCACCAGCACGGTGCTCAGGCCGGAGAAATCCACCGCGGGCTTCACCGATGCATAGCTGCTGATGCCGTGGCTTTCCTGGCAGAATTCCACCACACGTCCGATGATCAGATCGGGGGGATAAGCGCCGCCGTTGGTGAGGATCACGTCGCCGGGGCGCACATCGGCGTCATTTTCCAGATAAGAAACCTTCAAAAGACCGTCGGAGGCCAGTTCAAAGCTGCCGTTGGTCACCACCACCTCCCGGGTACGGGAAATGGCAGCCGAAGCGTTGAAGTCCACATTGATCACCGTTTTGACTACACAGGAGTTCAGGCTCACTTGATCCACAAAACCCACCATGCCGTCGCCGGTGATGACGCAATCGCCTGCTTCGATACCGGAAACACTGCCCTTATTCAGCGTCAGGGCGCTCTGGAAACCGTTGTCGGTCAGCGATACCACCATGCAAAGCTCCATCTGAAAGTCGGCGTGCTTAGCCTTGATGCCTGCCGCCTCCCGGAGGGCGGAGTTTTCCTTGATGGCAGCATTATAGCTGATCTCCAGCTTTTCATATTCCTGAATTTTGCGCTTTAATTCCTCATTTTCCCGCTCCAACGCATCAAAGCGGTAAAAATAACCGAACAGATCGGTAAACCAGTCGGTTGCGGCTGCCACACCATTTTGCAGAGGGGTAACGATGGCGCCGGTAAGATTGCGCAGGGCGGTGGGCTTTCCGGTGACCGCCGAGGACAGCGCCAGCAGCAAAGACACCGCCACCAGAACAGCGACAAACCACACCAGCTTGGACTGCATCCATTTCATAGGGAAGCTCCTTCCAGCGGCACATTCATCTCCAGCAGCAGCCGATACAGTGCGGCAACAGGCAGACCGACTACGTTGAAATAGTCGCCCTCGATGCCCTCTACCAGCAGGGCGCCCTTGCCCTGGATACCATACGCACCCGCTTTGTCCATAGGCTCACCGGTGGCAACATACCAGTCGATGAGGGTGTCGGACAATTCATGGAAGGTCACCCGGGTCTGCTGGACAAAGGAGCGGGTCTCGCCCTCATATGCCACGGCAACGCCGGTGCAGACAATGTGGGTATGTCCCGACAGGCGGCGCAGCATGACCTTGGCCTCGGCCTCGCTGCCGGGCTTTTCCAGCAGTACACCATCCAAAAACACCACCGTATCGGCGGCGATGACGGCGTCACCGGACGCGCTTTCCGCCACAGCGGCAGCACACTTGCGCAGTGCCAGCTGTCGGGCGTGCTCGGTCGGGTCAGGGCAGGTAAAAGACTCGTCACAGCCGGTGGGACGGACGAGAAATTGTTCGGTGATGCGCCCCAGCAGCTCCCGCCGCCGGGGGGATTGGGATGCGAGAATGAGCATTGGTAAAACCTGCTTTCAGGGAAAAATCTTATACAAAGCTGATAAAGCCATCCTTCACCGGCTTAAAATCGCCGCCCAGCTGGCTGTCATAGACCAGCGACAGATCCTTGTTGCGCACCATCAGACGGCGGCCGGCAGGCACCTGGGGCAGGGTCTTCAGCTCTTCGGTCAGGCGGAATACATGGTTGAGGTCACGCTCGGGCAGGGCGGAAAAATCCTCGCCCTTGTATTCGGGCAGAGAGGATGCTTCCCGGAACAGATAGGAGCCCGCAATGCAGTATTCCACACCGTCACGGCGCTCAAACCAGGGATGGAAGGCGTCGCGGCTGCCGTTGGAGGGGGTGCGCATGACGGTTTCGGCATGGTTGTCATTGAGGGGCGCGCAGCAGGACTCGAACCGGTCGCCGCCACCGGACTTCACGTTATCACTGAAGGCGGCGACGAACAGACCCTCGTACCCAGCCAGAGGCTCGATGGTCAGGCCGCACATCATGTCGGTGCTAACGCTGTCACGGAGAGTGACATCCACCGGCAGATACTGCTTGCCCATGCGGTTTTCCCACACATCACTGAGAGGTGCCCGGTCACGAGCCTTGGTGGCAGCGGGAACGGTGCGTCCCCGGAAGGTGGCGAAGAAATAGATGTCCTCGCCGTGCTCTTTGAAGAAATAGGTCTCGCCATCGGTGCCCACGAAGTGCTCACCGGTAAAGCGCAGGTCTTTATAGACCGTGGTGCGGTCGCCCAGGGTGTTGTCGGCGGTGATGGTCATGGTGTCGCCATCAAAATGGGTGATGTAAATGCCGCTGGGCACCAGATAGGTGCCGCCAAATTTGTCCTTGAAGGACTGAGGCACCGGTTGACCGGCTTTGTACAGATTGATGCCCTTCTTTTCCAGCATGGCGGCGGCAAACAGCCGGGGCAGCAGCAGCGCCACATCCACCTTGCAGTCGATGGTGCGGCTCATGGCCAGAACGGCGTTGTACTCGGGCAGCACCAGCAGGCGGCTGATGAACTGGAAGGTTCCGCCGCCCTTCATGAGCACGCCCTCACCCATCTCGATGTCGGGATCCTTGAAGGCCACCTGATCCCAGCCAAGACCGTAGCAGGTGCTGGCGGTGTCCTCGGGCAGGAAGGAAATACCCTGATGCTTAGCCATCTCGGCCTTGCTTGCCTTGGACAGCACGGGGCTTTCGGTGAGGAACAGATTGCCGAACTTGCACAGATCGGTCATGGTGGTGGTGAAGCCGCCGCAGCCCTGGATCCAGATCAGCTCGCTCAGCTTGTTGTTCTGGACGGTCAGCGGATAGTCGGGGTTGCGGAGGACGGCGGTTCGGGTACTGTGAGCACCCAGCGGGCGGGTGATGTGCTCCTCGCAGTATTTTGCGAAGGGCTGACCGGTGACGGCTGCCACCGCCATTTCGGCAAGGGTGAAGCCGTCATTGCAGTACGTCGAATAGACGCCGGGCTCGGCCTTCATCCAGCTGTGTGCAAGGTAATGGTAGACCTCCCGATAATAGGCGTCCACGTCCTCGGCATCCATCTCGGGGGTGTAGAAATGCTTCCACTGGGTGCCGGGCAGAGCGCAGGAATGGTTCAGGCAGTGGCGCAGGGTGATCTTCTTATAGCGCGCATCGGGCATCCAAAAATCGGGCAGATAGGTACAGATGGGCTCATCCAGATCCATCTTGCCCTGCTCCACCTGCTGCATAACGGCGGTGGTGCACAGGATCTTGGAAATAGAACCCACGTTGAAGGTATGGTCGTTGGTGGCAGGCTTGCCCTCGCTGGTGCCGATGGTGTCGGCGCACCAGATCTCGCCGTCCACCATGATGGCGTAGGAAATGGCGGTATATTCTTTGGGCAGACCCAATTTGATGATTTCGTTCAGTTTTTCCTTCAAAGTCATGATAATTTCTCCTTTTATGAAGATTTCACAGCGCTTTTTAGCTTTACACGCCGGTACTTCCGAAGCCGCCGGCACCCCGGGCGGTGTCACCCAGATTGTCCGACAGGAAGATCTCCACTCTGGGCGTACCCATCAGCAAAAACTGGGCGATGCGGTCGCCGTCGTGCACTACGAAAGGCTCTTTGCCGTGGTTGATGAGATTGACCTGCAGCTCACCCCGGTAGTCAGCGTCGATGAGCCCCACGCTGTTGGTCAGGCCAATGCCATATTTTGCCGCCAAACCGGAACGGCCCAGCAGAAAACCGCCGTAATGCTTGGGGATGGCCATACACAGGCCGGTGGGGATCAGCTTCCACTCGCCGGGCTGAATGACCACTTCCCCCTCTTCGGGCAGGAAGGCTGCAATGTCCATTGCCGCCGCATCCTCGGTCTGATATTTGGGCAGCGGGGGCTTTTTGCCGCACCGCTCGATCTGCTTGATCAGCAGACGGGGGCGGTCAAGGGGATAATGATCGTAAAAATTATCAAACAATGCCATTACTGAACACCTCGATAGTACAGGCCACGGGTGGCGCGGTCGGGCATACCGCCCTCGCCGTTCTGATAGGCCTTGATGACCGATTCGATCTCCTTGGAGTTCTCGGTGGTGAAGTTGAGCCGCAGCCAGCGCAGGCCAAGGCCTTCCAGCTCGTCCAGCTTGTCCGCCAGCCACAGCTTTTCGGCATTATACAGGGTAGAGCGGCAGTGATCCTCCCGCAGGATGGGGAAGGAACGTCCGGTCTTGTCAATGATGGCGTTATTGGGGCCACCGGCACAGTTTTTACCGTCCCGGCTGCAGCCGTCGCCATGGCGCTTGGTGATGCAGTTTTCGGTGATCATCAAGGGCAGGCGGCCATAGGCGATGATCTGGCTGTCCATCCCCAGACTCATGTCCCGGATCTGTGCCAGATTCATCTCAAAAGACAGGGTGCAGGAGCTCAGTCCGAACCGGCGCAGCTCCTTGACACTCTGAGAGTTCATAATATTCAGGCCAAAGTCCCCGTGGAGGGTGAAGTCCAGCTTTTGCACCAGCGGGATCTGACCCAGATTGGTCAGGACGATGTCCCTGATGCCGCCCTCCCGGATGCGCCGCAGCTGCTCCAGCGTGCGGGGCCACTGACTGTCAAAGGTGATGCGATCCAGCACAGCGGCAAAGCGCAGACCTTTTTCCATCAGCGCCCGAAGCATAGGCAGATGAGCGTCCACTTCCCGCAGAGGCAGCCAGATCACATCGGGCTTGGAGGATAAGATGGGGCTGGACAGCTGATCCACCGACTGGAAGGAGTAGACAAATCCGGGCTTTCCCTCGTGAGACAGCCGCTTGAGGCCGGGCTGCCACTCACCGGTCTTGCGCTCGGGGGGCATCCGGCGCACCAGCGCCAGACCGTCCAGGCACTGACGGCGCATGGCGTTGAGGGCAGCGGCAGAAGCGCGCAGACCCTGTTCCAGTTCGATGTGCACCTTTTCGGCCTTAAATACCGTGCCGCCGGTCTTGCTGAGAGAGGCTGCCACCTCTTCCTCGGTGGTGGCCCGGTTGATGGCAGGCTCCGCAGGCTGACCGGAGGTCTCGTACCGGTTGCCCTCCCGATCTGTAACGGCCAGGGTCATATCTTCACCGGCTTTTGCGGTAAAATGCAGCTCTACCGGCACAGACGGAGGCTCGGGGGTGGTCTGATAGATAGTCTGCGCCTCCTTATACAGAGCACGAGCCTCTCTTCCGCTTTCCTCCGTGCGGGTGCCAAACATATGGTTGCCCCGCTGACCCATCAGATAGCCGTCGGTAAAGCCGTCCCGGGAGAAGACCTGCTGCAGCTGCTGCAGTTCTTCCTTGGTGGGTTCCCGCCGTTCCACCAGCGCACGCTTGTAGATGCTGGTGACCAGCGCGGTATATTCCGGCCGCTTCATGCGGCCTTCGATCTTCAACGTATGGACACCGGCCTGCTCCAGCTCCTTCAGGTGCTGCGCCATGCTGGAATCCTTCAGGCTGAGGGGATAACCCGGGCTTCCGCTGGGGAAGCTGTACTGCATCCGGCAGGGCTGAGCGCACAGACCCCGGTTGCCCGACCGTCCGCCGATGGCGGCAGACAGATAGCACTGGCCGGAATAACACATACACAGCGCGCCGTGGACAAAAACCTCGATCTCCACCGGGCTGCGCTTGCAGATAAATTCAATTTCCTTGAGGGGCAGTTCCCGGGACAGCACCACCCGGGTAAAGCCCAGCTTTTCGCAGGCCAAAACGCCGCCCAGATTGTGTACCGTCATCTGGGTGGAGGCGTGGATGGGCAGCTCGGGAGCCAGTGCGCGGATCATCCGGGCCATGCCCAGATCCTGTACGATCAGGGCGTCGGCGCCCAGCTCGGACAGCTTGAGGATCAGATCCTTTGCCCGTACCAGTTCCCGGTCAGTGACCAGGGTGTTCATGGTCACATAGGTCTTCACGCCCCGCAGGCGGCAATAACGGAAGGCGTCCACCAGCTCTTCGCCGTCCAGATTTTTGGCGTTGCGGCGGGCGTTGTAATCACCGGTGCCGAAATACACCGCGTCGGCGCCGCCCCGAACGGCGGCGATGATGCCTTCCATGGAGCCCGCCGGGCTCATCAGTTCCATAGCCACGTTTCCCTCTCCCCTGCTGTGTGTTTACGCTTTCTTGGCCTCTTTGACCTCTTTTTTCAGCCGTGCCACCTCAGAGCGCAGCCGTGCGCACTCTTCAGCGTAGTCCTTGATCTGCAGGCGCAGACCGTCGGTGCCGCCCTGAGCCTTGTAATACTTGTCGGCGATGTTCATGGCGGCCAGCACCACAGAGGTGACGGTGGCCAGATTGGTGGAGGCCTTGACCTCCTGAATGCTCTTGTCCACCAGCGTTGCGCTCTTGCGGATATGTTCCTCGGAATCCTCAGACACGACGGTGTAATCAAAGCCGTCGATGGTCACTACCACTCGATTCAGCATGGTTTCTTCCTCCCCGGTATTTTTATATCTTACTTTTATTTATAAGTATAACTGGTTATATTATAGCACGATATACCGCGCAAGAAAAGGTAAATTTGCAGGAAGAATATCTTAATTTTTGGCTATGTTAGACCCGTGTGTTGTTTTTGATAGAGGACATAAATAAGAGGGACATACGCTAAAAACGAGGCAGTTATATCTGTACTCTGTATGTATTGCTTTAATTGGTGTGAGTAAAACCGTAGGGTTGACCGCACTGAAAAGGGCAGAAGATTGATTTTGGACAGTTTTTCGAGTACAATTACATATACACAAGCAGATGTCCGTGCAACAAAGGCATTTTAGGCTGAAATCAAGAACTTATTGCTGATTTTTCCGTCTATATAGATAGAAACATAATTTTATGAGGAGGTAGTTCGTATGAGAAAATACATAGCATTCGTTTTGGCATTGGTCTGTGTGTTGGGGTTAGTCGGTTGCAATCAGAAAGAGGACTTGCAACAGGGTGACAATAATATGCAATACTTCTTTACTGCAAAGGTTATTGAAGTCGATAAAGAATATCTGTTGTTAGAGGTTTTTGATATTGGCAATACCAACTTGTCTGACGGAGCAACAGTAGAGGTATCCACGGAAGTTGTAGCTGCAAAAGGGTGTCCTGAGTTTGTGGTAGACGAATGTGCCAGAGTGCTTTTGGCAAGGAATACAGATGATAACCATTCTGACCGATTAGAGGCACTTTCTATCTACAAGACAGACGAAACAGGAAAGGTTATAGAAGATTAAATCCACAGAGTAAAGCCGGTAGTATAAAAGGTGCATACCGGCTTTACTCTGTGGTAAGTTTGTATGCACCTTTTTATTAGCAGCACACATATCTAACATAGCCTAATTTTTACACCTTGTGCCGCTCCGCCGAACATGGTAAAATAGAGCCATCGAAGGAGGGATCCTATGGAGATCGAAATCAAGCTGGGGCCGGTGGAGCCCGCTCTGGCGGCTGTGATTTTTGATGATATGGCCCTGCTGCCCCCGGCAGGCACAGAGGAGCGCATTCAGATGCGCACCACCTATTACGACGATCCGGAAGGTTCCTTCCGGGCACGAAAGCAGACCCTGCGTCTGCGGCAGGAAAACCACCTGTCGGTATGTACCTTCAAGACAGCACTGGGAGGGCTGGCGCGGCTGGAACTGGATTGTCGGGCACCCGATATTATTTCGGGCGCGGCACAGCTGGCCGCCCACCCCGATCTGCCCCAAAGTGCAAAAAACGCCCTGCTGGGCGGTGTTTTTGTGCCTCGCTGTGGGGCAAAATTCCTGCGCCGCACCCGTTTGTGCCGGGTGGAGGACACCACCTTTCATCTGTGTTTGGATGAAGGCGTTCTGGAAAAGGGACAGCTGTCCCAGCCGCTGTGCGAGATCGAGCTGGAGCTGGCGGAAGGCGATGTGACAACCTTACAGCGCACCGCCAAATTACTGATGGCGCTCTACAAGTTGCCGCTGTGCACCAAATCCAAGCAGCAGCGGGCGCTGGAGCTGGGCGAGGTGACCCCATGAGCCGCACCCGAACTCGCTTTTCTCTGCCAAAGCTGCCCCGCAAGCAGGATGCCCGACGCGCCATCGGCTACCGGGGCTACCGGGGTGCAAAACGGCAGCCCGAATGGTGGGGTTGGCTGCTCTTCGGCGGCGGCCTGCTGGCGCTTACCTGGCTGATCTGGACGCTGTGCGGTGCATTTCCCGCCGTCAGCGGAATCTTCCGTGTGATCGCCCGGTTTTTGTCCAATATTCTGGGCTTTTTCACCGGACTTTTGCCCATTCCGTTTTCCGAACTGATGATCGGCGGACTGGCGCTGGGCAGCCTTGTCTGGCTGATCCTCGCCCTGCGCAGAAGAGACGGGCAGGCTCTGCTGCAGGGACTTTGCCACCTGATCTGGGTGGGCTGCACCGCCGTTTTTCTGTTCGTTTTTCTGTATGGCGTACACCACACCGCGCCCTCACTGGTCTCCCAGATGGGGCTGGAGGTAGACAAGTATTCCACCGCCCAGCTGGAGGCTTTCGTTGCCCAAACGGTGGAGCAGGTCAACGGGCTGGCGACACAGATGCCCCGGGACGAGGAAGGCACCTGTGACTTCGGGCGCTTCCGTCCCATGGCAAAGCAGGTGTCCGAGGAATATATTCGTCTGGCGAATGAATATGCAGTTTTTGACCGTCCCCGCGCCGGGCTGGTGAAGCGCAGTCTGTTTGGCGGGCGTATCATGTCCTATGTGGATCTGGCAGGCTATTATTTTCCCTGGGCAGCTGAATCCACCGTCAGTTCCGACGTGGTGGATACCCACATTCCCTTCAACATTGCCCACGAAACGGCACACGCCATCGGTATCGGCCCGGAAGCCGAGTGCAATTTTGCCGCATGGCTGGCCTGCAAGGACAGTTCCGACCTGCGTTTCCGCTATTCCGGCTGGCTTTTGGCTTATATTTATTCTGCAAACGCCCTGCACGCCAGCGATTATGACGCCTGGCACCGGCAATTCAGCACCCTCTGCCCCGAAGCCATCCATGACCTGCAGGTGCTCAACCAGAGCCTTGCCCGGTTTGAAAACACCAAGGTCAACCAGCTGGGCAGTCAGGCCAATGACGCCCTCATCAAGGCCACCGGGCAGGCCGAGGGCATCCGCAGCTACGGCAAGGTTGTGGATCTGATGCTTGCATATTTTTTCACAGAAAACGAATAAGCGGCGGGGTTTTCGCCACTTTTCTTACGCGCATACGCATACGCGCGGGGAATATTGACTGAATTCCCCAAAGAAACCCCCGAATCTTTGTGCATTGTCGCTATTGCATATTCTTTCGCAGTTTTGTATGATTATCCCATTAAATCATGCTGAAAGAGGGCTAATTATATGAAAAAGTTCGCAAAACTGGCCGCCGTGCTGATGGCTGCCGCCATGCTGCTGAGCCTGTGCGCCTGCGGCAACACCGATTCCGGCAAAAAGACCGTCACCCTGGGCACCTCCGCCGACTATCCTCCCTTTGAGTTCCACATCCTGAAGGATAACAAGGATCAGATCGTAGGCATCGACGTTTCCATGGCCAAGGCCATCGCCGCCGAAATGGGCGCTGAGCTGGTCATCAAGGACATCGCTTTTGACAACCTGCTGATCGAGCTGGGTCAGGGCACCGTTGACTTCGTCATCGCCGCCATCGAGCTGAGTGATGAGCGCGACGCGCAGGCCGATTTCTCCGACCCCTACTACACCGACCTGCCTCCCATGATCGTCACCCTGAAGGGCAACGAGGGCAACTACGATTCTCTGGATGACTTCGCCGCCAAGACCGTTGGCGCTCAGAGCGGCACCACCAAGGCTCTGATCGTCACCGACGAGATGACCGGCGCCATGCCTCTGATGATGCAGTCTGTCACCGAGCTGGTCAACAGCCTAATCAACGGCAAGTGCGATGCCATCGTACTGGACGGCGCTGTTGCTGAAAAGTACATCGCCTCCAACGACAAGCTGGTCGCTGTTGACATTTCCCTGGGCGAGGCTGCCGAGCCCTATCGCGTGGCTGTCCAGAACGGCGACCCCGACGGTCTGCTGCCCGCCATCAACGCCGCCATCAAGAAGGCCGTTGAGAACGGTGACATCGCCGCCTGGATCGAAGAAGCCGATGAGCTGTCCGCTGAGGCTGCCGAGTAATTTTGTCTCTCTTTTCCCCGCATATACATCAGCCGCAGGGCCGGGTGACCGGCCTTGCGGCACATTCTATTTTTTATGAAAGTGAGGCGAGCTTATGAGCAGCCTGTGGCTGGTATCGACCACCAGCTTCTTCAACTTCTCCTTCCTGCCCAAGTACACCATTTATTTTGCCCAGGGCATCCTGTATACCCTGTTGTTGTCCATTGTGGCGGTGGCGCTGGCCGTCATTCCCGCACTGGGTCTGGCGCTGATGCGTCTGAGCAAAAACAAGGTACTGAAGGGGCTATCGGGCGCCTATATCGCCCTGTTCCGCTCCACCCCCCTGCTGGTTCAGCTGGCACTGATCTATTACGGTCTGTTCGGCGTGGCCGGCATCCAGCTGCCCTCCTTCTATGTGTTGGGCTACATCAATCTGGCACAGTTTATTCCCGGTGCAGTGGCACTGGCGCTCAACAGCGCGGCCTATGTAGCCGAGATCTTCCGCGGCGGTATCCTTGCCGTGGACAAGGGTCAGATGGAAGCCGCCCGTTCACTTGGTCTGACCCAGTGGCAAGGCATGAAATTCGTGGTGCTGCCCCAGGCTATCAAGAATATTCTGCCTTCGCTGGCCAACGAGGTCATCACCATGGTGAAGGAATCCTCCATCTGCTCCACCTACGGCATGATGGAACTGATGTGGGGCGCAAAGACCGTGGCCTCCACCACCTATGTCACCCTGGGTCCCTATGTTTTGGCAGCCATTATTTACTTCTGTGTGAACTTCCCCGCAAGCAAGGCCATCGAGGCCATCGAAAGGAGGATGCGCCGTGGCGACAACCAGTAATGCACTGATCCGGGTGGAAAACCTGGTCAAGACCTTCCCCAACGGTGTCCACGCTCTGGACAACTGCTCTCTGGAAATTCAGAAAGGCGAAGTGGTGGTCATCGTAGGCCCCTCCGGCTCGGGCAAATCCACCATGCTGCGCTCCCTGAACCTGCTGGAAGAGCCCACCGACGGCGCCATCTACTTTGAGGATGTCAACATTGCCGACAAAAAGGTGAACATCAACCTGCACCGCCAGCGGATGGGCATGGTGTTCCAGCATTTCAACCTGTTCCCCAACATGACGGTGCTCAAAAACCTGACGTTGGCTCCTATGAACACCAAGGGCATCAAGCAGGACGAGGCCGAGGCCACCGCCCGCCGCCTTCTGGAAATGGTCGGTCTGGCCGACCGTGCCGACGCCTACCCCCAGCAGCTGTCCGGCGGTCAGAAGCAGCGCATCGC
>CAZVRM010000009.1:0-16776 GCA_964629605.1 uncultured Oscillospiraceae bacterium | reverse complement strand
GACTGGTTAACCGTGCAAGCATCGCTGGAGCGCAACAAGGACAAAGCCTATCGCAAGCCCCGGATCAACGAGGCGCTGCTGACTGGGCTTATTTTTTGTAAATGCGGTAGTCGGATGTATCCCAAGATCACCAATCGTAAGATGGCCAACGGCGAGACCATCTACACCTACGGCTGCGACATCAAGTACCGCAGTAAGGGAAGTGTCTGCAAGTGCCGCAACGCCAACGGCAACATTCTGGATAAGGCCATTCTGGAACAGATCAAAATGCTTGCGGAGGACAAGTCTGTGTTCCGGCAGGAACTGGAAAAAGGCAGAAAGCTGTTCACCGGCGATCAAAACCAGTTCGAACGGCAGTTGGTATCTCTCAGGCAGGAAGAAGCTGTCACTCAAAAGAAGCTGGATGCGCTGATTGATTCGCTGGCAGAGGCAGAAGATGCCGCCTTGCGCTCTCTGATCGCCAAACGTGTCGAAGCGCTCACCGTCAATTATTCTGATATAAAAAACCGTATTGCTGAACTGGAGAATGCCACTAAACAGCGGGAGTTGTGTACGGAGGAATTCGATCTGCTGGTGCAGATGCTGGCCGTCTTCAGCAGCTGTGTGGACAACATGGGGCTGGAACAGAAGCGCTCTGCCGTTCGCGCTCTCATCCGTAAGGTGGTTTGGGACGGCGAGTATGCCCATGTGTATCTGTTCGGCTCACCCGGGGATGCAGAGTTGCCGGAAGTGCCCGCTCCCCTGCCGTATGCGGAAAATGACCAGAAAATCGAAAATTCTGACGATTTTTCTGCTGCGGAGGGGTCTAAAATTCCTTTGTGTGAGGATAGCGAATGAAATCCTGATGTATTTTCGCACCCTTCGCAAGCAGAGCCAGGAGGTGTCCCTGTCCGAGCCCATTGATAACGACAGCGACGGCAACGCCATCTCCCTGCTGGACGTGATCTCCTGCGAGGACACCATGCTGGAGCAGGTGGAGCTTTCCGACCGGCAGCAGCTGTTGTATCGTTATCTGACATCTGCGCTGGACGGGCGGGAGCGGGAGATCCTGCTGCTGCGCTACGGCCTGTCGGGCGCACAGCCCCTGACCCAGCGGGAGGTGGCCGACAAATGCGGCATCAGCAGGTCTTATGTCTCCCGCATTGAAAAAAAAGCGCTGCAAAAACTTGCCGATTGTTTTGAAAAAAACACAAAAAACACTCCTTGATTTGACAGGTATTTCGCATTTTTCTTTGGTTAGACTACTTGCGATACCAGAATCAGGAGGAATGTGAAATGAACCGAAAATGGATCGCACTGCTGCTTTCCTGCGCGCTGGTGCTCATGCTGGCGGCAGCCTGCGGCAGAAACAACGACAAAGCCAACAACAACACAAATGATACCACCAACAATGGTACAAACAACGGCGCGGGTGACATGAACAACGGCGGCATGGACAACAACGGCAACACCAACGTTCCCGGCGACATGACCCCCGGCAACGATCTGAACGGCAATGACGGCAACATTGGCGAGCATAATGAGCCGGTCTTCCCCGACTCTCTGGCTACCATGGACGCCGACGTGGCGGTAGCCGACCTGTTTGACACCATCGGTCTTACCGAGACCGATCTGGACAACGCCATGCGGAACATTGCCACCGTGGGCGACGGCGTGGATGGCGCACGCACCTATCGGCACAAGCTGCTGGGACAGGATTCCGACGTATCCTATGGCTTTGACGAACAGCGAGCCATCAACAAGGTCACCGTCAAATCCCCGGCAGACAGCGCCGACGAGTGGCGTGACGAGCTTTCCGGCACACTGGGCGCCAAGCAGGTAGAGGGCGACATGAACAGCTGGATCTATAACGAGCACAAGGTCAAGGTGGACGACAAGGGCGATCACGTGGTCATCACCATCGAAAAGGATGCCTAAATCGGCAAACGGTTTCGTTGCAAACTGCACCTTGTCATTGCGAGCCAGTCCAAAGACTGGCGTGGCAATCCGTTTCCCGTCCAAAATGTACGGATTCCCACGCAAAAATGCCGCCCAATGGGCGGCATTTTGCTCGGAATGACCATTTTATATGTTTGTTTGTTAAAACCACGCACTGGGAAGCATCCACACATCCAGATCCACGTTGCCGTCGATGCCGGCCACCTTACCGCTGGAGGTGTACTGCCACATCTGGAAATTATAGTAGAAATCGGGCTTTTCCTTGTACTGGGCAAACCAGAAATCATACTCCAGAATCTCACTGAGATCGTATTTTACATAGCCTGCATAGGAATTGAAATAGACCATGGGGGTGTAGCCCGCCTGAGCGATGCGTTGGCAGAAGGCGTTGGCGGCGGCACACAGGGTCTGGGTGTCCAGACCGTAGGTGCGGGCGTCCTTGGTGCCGATGACCTCCCAGTCAAAGACCACCGGGCCGGTGATGGGCTTGCCTGCCAGAATTTCCAGCAGAAAATCGGCCTCCTGAATGGCCTCCTCCACCGTGATGGCCTGGGAGAAAATGTACGCGCCCACCTGCAAGCCGTTGTTTGCGGCCTGCTGGGCGTTGTAATCAAAGGTGCTGTCCTTGTTCAGGCTGCCCGCCGTATAGCCCCGGTAGGCGGCACGCAGGATGGCAAACTCCACCCCGTCCCCGGCAACCTTGTTCCAGTCGATGAGACCCTGGTGGGAGGAAACGTCGATGCCATGCACCAGACGAACGGAAGGGTCGGCACAGGTCATCCGACCGTTTTGCAGGGAAAAGCTGTTGGGATCGTAAGCAAACACAGGTACATCCTCCAATACATCTACCGTATAGCTGTTATAAGTGATCTGCTTGGGCGGCTGCTGGGGGTCGGCAGGTGTTTCTGCCGGAGTCTGAGAAGACTCGGAAACCGTGGGCTGTTCCACCGTACCGCCGGGACTGAGCAGCCCATCGGTCTGGGGCAATTGGGGCAAAACCGGCTCCTCCACGGGCGCATCCTCCTGGGTCAGGTTGTCTTCGGGCGCCTCTTCCCTGCCCACCCACTGATGGATGCGGAAGATGATGGCGCTGATCTGGGAGCGCAGCAGCTTGCCCTCGCCTACAAAGCACAGCTGTCCGTTGACCTCCATGCCCTCCACGATGCCCGCCTCGTACAGCGCCAGCACCTCCGGGTCGGAGCAGTCGGCAAAGGGATTTTGCGCCATCACGGCACGCAAACCCAGCGCCCGGGCGGCGATCTGTGCCACCTGCTGCCGAGTGATGGATGCGTCCAGATCATACTGAGGCCCCACCGGCAAAATGCCCCACTGGAGCGCAAGATTGAGATAGCCGCCCGCCCAGTGCAGGTCGGTGGCAGGCTGGCTGTCCTGTCCGGCGGCAAGCAGGATCAGCTTGAGGGCTTCGCCCCAGGTCACCGTGCCGTTGGGACGGAAGGTGCCGTCCTCATAGCCCGAGATCACGCCCTGTGCGCTGAGCTCGGTCACATAGGAGCAGTACCACTCCCCGTCGGGCACATCGGAATAGGCGGCAGCCCGGACAGGCAGGACGCACAGCAGGGCAAGCAGCAGCAGACAGCTGAAACATTTCTTCATAAAGGGGTTCCTTTCGCCATGGGGTTTGTCGAATGCTGTCAGTATACCATATTCCACCCTTCCGAACAAGACGGAAACCCTTTCCGGCGCGAAAATTAAGATTTCTTCAGAATTGGCGTCGAATTCGTTCACAATTTTGCAACAAAAATTTAACATAAGATGTATAAAATTTTACATTTCTGCGATATACAGAATAAAAAAAGAGTGTTAAAGTTAGGATAGATAATAATACTTTTATTTCTGGAAGTATGTGGTTTTCCACTGGGGAGGCATATATGAACACCTATCGCGCAGGCATTGACATCGGTTCCACCACCGTCAAGCTGGTGCTGCTCAACGAGCAGAAGGAGCTGGTTTTCGGAAAATATATTCGCCACGGCGCACGCACCCAGGAGGCGCTTGCCTCCCTTTTGCAGGAGGCAAAGACCCTTTTGGGCGACTGCAGGCTGGAAGTGCGCATCACCGGCTCGGGCTCCATCAATCTGGGCAAGGCGCTGGACATTCCCTTCGTGCAGGAGGTGGTGGCGGTGGCCTCCGCCCTCAAGCAGGTGGCGCCCCAGACCGACGTTGCCATCGAGCTGGGCGGCGAGGACGCCAAGATCATCTATTTCAAGGGCGGTCTGGAGGAGCGCATGAACGGCGTGTGTGCCGGCGGCACGGGCGCTTTCATCGACCAGATGGCATCACTTTTGCAGACCGACGCTTCCGGCCTGAACGCCGAGGCGGAAAATTATCAGGAGATCTATCCCATCGCCGCCCGCTGCGGCGTGTTTGCCAAGACCGACATCCAGCCCCTCATCAACGAGGGCGCCACCCGTGCCGACCTTGCCGCCTCCATCTTTCAGGCGGTGGTGCAGCAGACCATCTCCGGTCTGGCCTGCGGCAAGCCCATCCGTGGCTGCGTAGCCTTTTTGGGCGGCCCGCTGCACTTTTTGCCTCAGCTGAAAAAGGCCTTTATCCGCACCCTCAAGCTGACCCCCGAAAACATCGTTGACCCGGAAAACTCCCACCTGTTTGCCGCCATGGGCGCAGCGCTGGAGGCCGACCACAGTACCGCGCTCCAGCTTTCCCACCTGCTGGAGCGGCTGGAGCAGGGCGTGGAGATGTCCTTTGAACTCAAGCGGCTGGAGCCTTTGTTCCGGGATCAGGCCGACTATGAGGCCTTCCGCGCCCGCCACGACAAGGCCATCGTTGCCAAGGCCGATCTGGAAACCTATTCCGGCGACTGCTTTTTGGGCATCGACGCAGGCTCCACCACCACCAAGCTGGCGCTGATCGGCAGTCAGGGACAGCTGCTCTTCTCCTTCTACGCCAACAACCAGGGCAACCCCATCAAGACCGCCATGACCGCCATGGCAGAGCTGGGCAAGCGCTTGCCCAAGGATGCCCACATCGTCCGCTCCTGCTCCACCGGCTACGGTGAAGCCCTGCTGAAATCGGCCTTCTGTCTGGACGAGGGCGAGGTGGAAACGGTAGCTCACTGCACCGCCGCCGGATTTTTTGACCCCCAGGTGGACTGCGTGCTGGACATCGGCGGTCAGGACATGAAGTGCATCAAGCTGAAGGGCGGCGTGGTGGAAAACGTGCTGCTCAACGAGGCCTGTTCCTCGGGCTGCGGCTCTTTTATCGAAAACTTCGCCAATTCGCTGGGCTTTGCCGCCAAGGATTTTGCAAAGGAAGCCCTCTTTGCCAAGCATCCGGTGGATCTGGGCACCCGCTGCACGGTGTTTATGAACTCCAACGTGAAGCAGGCGCAGAAAGAGGGCGCGCAGGTGTCCGATATTTCGGCCGGCCTTGCCTATTCGGTCATCAAAAACGCCCTGTTCAAGGTCATCAAGCTGGCCGACGCCCGGGATCTGGGCAGTCATGTGGTGGTACAGGGCGGCACCTTCTACAATCAGGCGGTACTGCGTGCCTTTGAGTCCATCGCAGGCGTAGAGGCCACCTGCCCCGACATTTCGGGCATCATGGGCGCTTTCGGCGCGGCGCTGCTGGCACGGCAGCGGTATCAGGGGCAGCCCACCACCATGCTGTCGCTGGAGGACATTCAGAATCTTACATACACCACCACCGCCGCCCGCTGCGGCGGCTGCGCCAACAACTGTATGCTCACCGTCAACGTGTTCCCCGGCGGCCGCCGCCACGTCACCGGCAACCGGTGCGAAAAGGGTCTGGGCGGTCGCGGCAATGCCAAGGACGTACCCAATCTCTTTGCCTACAAACGGCAGCGGCTGTTCGACTACCAGCCGCTGGCAGAGCAGGACGCCCCCCGTGGCGTCATCGGCATCCCCCGGGTGCTCAATTTGTATGAAAACTTCCCCTTCTGGGCAACCTTTTTCAAGAAGCTGGGCTTCCGGGTGGTGCTCTCCCCCTTCTCCGACCGCAATCTGTACGCGCTGGGCATGGAATCCATCCCCTCCGAGTCGGAGTGCTACCCCGCCAAGCTTGCCCACGGACACGTGCAGTGGCTGGTGGAGCAGGGCGTGAAGACCATCTTCCACCCCTGCGTGTTCTATGAAAAGCAGGAGACCGCCTCGGCGCAGAACCACTACAACTGCCCTATCGTGGTTTCCTATCCCGAAAATCTGAAAAACAATGTGGAGGCCGTTGCCGACGGCGACGTGCACTACATCCGTCCCTTTATGGCCTTCACCTCGGAGAAAATCGCCGCCGACAAGCTGGTGCGCGAGTGCGAAAAGGAATGGAACATTCCCGAATCCGAGGTGCGTATGGCGGTCAAGGCCGCCTGGGCAGAACAGCAGCAGGCCAAGGCCGACGTGCGTGCGGCCGGTCAGGCTGCGCTGGACTGGATGGAGCGCAACGGCAAGCGTGGCATCGTTCTGGCAGGCCGCCCCTATCATGTTGACCCGGAGATCAACCACGGCATCCCCGAGCTGATCGCCTCCTATGATCTGGCGGTGCTCACCGAGGACAGCCTGCCCATCGACTTTGACCCCCAGCGCCCCATCCGGGTGGTGGATCAATGGGTGTACCACTCCCGCCTGTACTCGGCGGCCGAGTTCATCCTCAAGCGGGAGGATCTGGAGCTGATCCAGCTCAACTCCTTCGGCTGCGGTCTGGACGCCGTCACCACCGATCAGGTGAACGAGATCCTGGAGGGCAGCGGCAAGCTGTATACCGTCCTGAAGATCGACGAGGTCAACAATCTGGGCGCGGCACGCATCCGCATCCGCAGCCTGCTTGCGGCCATGAATATGCGGAGAGAAAACCGCATCACCGCCTCCCCCCAGCCCATCGCCTATGTCCGGAAGGAGTTCACCGAGGAAATGTTCCGTCAGGGCTACACCATCCTGTGCCCCCAGATGAGCCCCATCCACTTTGAGCTGCTGGAGCCGGTCTTTGCCAAGCACGGTTTCAAAATCGAGGTGCTGGACAACGACAACCGCACCGCCATCGACATTGGTTTGAAATACGTCAACAACGACGCCTGCTTCCCCTCCATCACGGTGGTGGGACAGATCATGGAGGCTGTGCTGTCGGGACGGTATGACACCGATAAGCTTGCCATCATCATGTCCCAGACGGGCGGCTGCTGCCGCGCCTCCAACTATGTGGGCTTTATCCGCCGGGCGCTGGACAAGGCCAACCTGTCCCATATCCCGGTCATCTCCCTCAACGCCAACGGCATGGAGAAAAACAGCGGCTTCAAGCTGTCCCCCGCCCTGCTGCTGGACGCCGCTCACGCGGTGGTCTACGGCGACCTGTTCATGCGGTGTCTGTACCGGGTGCGGCCTTATGAGATCGAGCCCGGCTCGGCAAATGCCCTCCACGAAAAATGGAAGAACATCTGCATCGACCAGCTGGTGAACAAAAAAGGCAGCTACCGCAAGGTTTGCCGGGGCATTGTGGAGGCCTTTGACGCCTTCTCCATCCACGAGGAGCTGAAAAAGCCCCGGGTGGGTGTCGTGGGCGAAATTCTGGTGAAATATATGCCTCTTGCCAACAATCATCTGGTGGAGCTGCTGGAAAAAGAGGGTGCCGAGGCCGTTGTGCCCGATCTGCTGGACTTTATGAATTATTGCGTGTATAATCTGGAGTATAAGCACGAGCATCTGGGCGAACGGTGGACTTCCGCCGCGGTGGCAAAGCTTTCGTTGGCGGGCATCCGCCTGTTCCGCCGCCCCGCCCTCAAGGCGCTGGAACGCAGCCGCCGGTTTGAAGCGCCCATGCCCATCCGGCAGGTGGCGCAGCTGGCAAAGCCCTTCCTGTCCATCGGCAACCAGTACGGCGAGGGCTGGTTCCTCACCGGCGAGATGGCCGAGCTTTTGCTCACCGGCACCCCCAATATCGTTTGTATTCAGCCCTTTGCCTGTCTGCCCAATCATGTGGTGGGCAAGGGCGTCATCAAGCAGCTGAAAAAGGCCTATCCCCAGGCCAACATCGTTGCTGTGGACTATGACCCCGGCGCATCGGAGGTCAACCAGCTCAACCGCATCAAGCTGATGCTGTCCACCGCCAAAAAGAATCTGGAAGGATGATATGATGAGACCCGACTGGAAAACCTGTTTTCGCATCTGTGTCAGCGTGTTTGCGCTGTATGTATGCATCTTTTACTGGGAGGGGCTGTCCTCCCTGCTGGGCACGCTTTTGAGCGCCCTGTCGCCGCTGATCCTCGGACTGGTCATCGCCTATGTGCTCAACATTCTCATGAGCTTTTACGAGGGGCATTATTTCCCCAAAAGCCATAAGACATGGGTGAAAAAAAGCCGCCGGGTGGTCTGTCTGATCGCCGCCATGCTCACCCTGATCGCCATCGTTTCGCTGGTGGTGGGTCTGGTGGTGCCCGAGCTGCTCTCCTGCGTCAAGCTGCTTCTGGAAAGCGTGGAGCCTGCGGTGGAAAAGCTGCTGGACAGCCAGTGGATCGCAGAGCTTCTGCCTGCCGACATTCTGCAGCGGCTGGATGCCATTGACTGGGGCGATCTGATCCAAAAGGCCGTCAAAGTAGTGGGCACCGGTCTGAGCAGTGCCGCCGGTGCGGTGTTTGCCACCGTTTCCTCGGTGGTGTCCTCGGTGGTCAATGTGTTCCTTGCCGTCATCTTCGCGCTGTATCTGCTGCTGAGCCGGGATACTTTACAGCAGCAGGGACGCAGACTACTGGCCTGTTATCTGCCCCAAACGGTCAACCAAAAGCTGCTGCACTGGCTGCAGGTGTTCAACGACTGCTTCCACCGGTATATCGTGGGACAGTGTCTGGAGGCCGTCATTCTGGGTCTGCTGTGCATGGTGGGCATGACGATTTTCGGTTTCCCCTATGCCATGATGATCGGCACGCTCATCGGCTTTACTGCGCTGATCCCCATTGCCGGCGCCTATATCGGCGCAGCCGTGGGCGCCATCATGATCCTCACCGTTTCGCCGCTGAAGGCGCTGCTGTTCCTTGTGTTCATCGTGGTGCTGCAGCAGCTGGAGGACAACCTGATCTATCCCAAGGTGGTTGGCAGCTCCATTGGCCTGCCGGCACTGTGGGTGCTGGCTGCCATCACGGTGGGCGGCGGTCTGATGGGCATTGTGGGTATGCTGCTGGGCGTTCCCGTCGCAGCCTCCCTCTACCGCCTGCTGCAGGAGGATGTGCTCCGCCGGGAAACGCAGCTGAAAATAGCAAAATAACAAAAAAGGGCCTGTTGAAAAATGCAGACCTGTCATTGCGAACCGTTCGCAGAACGGTTCGGCAATCCGCTCCCTCATGGAGGAGATTGCGGATTGCCACGCCAGTGTGAGCACTGGCTCGGAATGACAGGGGTTGGGTGCATTTTTCAACAGGCCCTTAATTTTTGTGTTAAATTTTAATAGAAAAACGTGTGTCCGGCGATGACCAGCGCCACCTGACGGTTGCGGCCTGCCCAGCAGCGGGCAGCCACGGCGTTGCTGGCAAAGTACAGGCAGTCGGGTGCAGTCTCATAGCCCTCCAGCGCCAGCTTGGCAGCCAGCCAGCAGGTCTGGCAGGGATCCTTGAGGATGCTCTTGGAGGTGCGCTTGACGAACTGCACGCCGTTGCGGGTGTCATAGATGACTTCCTCGGCGGTGTTGGGGAAGCTGGGATCGTTCATCCGGTTGATGATCACGTTGGCCACTGCCACCTTGCCGTCCAGCGGCTGATTGCAGGCCTCGTGCCGGACGATGCGGGCGATCCACAGCAGATCCTCCTGATCGTAATAGGTTTCGCCGCTTTCCAGCAGGCCGTTGCCGGTGATATAGGCGGTCTTGGTGTCCTTTTCCCAGATGACCTCACCGTTGAACACCTTGGCAGCGTCCCGCAGGGGGATCATGGTCACACCGGCGGAATAGGCGCAGGCGGCTGCCATATACCAGCAGCGGCCGTTGGCCTTTGCCACACGGCTTCCGGGCTGCAGCTCCATGTTCAGGCCGTCTTCCCGGGTGATAAAGATCTTGTTTTGTGCCACATCCCAGCTGACCGTGCAGCCCATGGCTTCAAAGAAGTCCCGGACGGGGACGCAGGTCATGCCGTTATGCAGGCGGGCATAATTGTCCAGCTCCAGAGGGAAACCGTTATACATCAGGGTCACAGCGTTGGGATCGGTGATATTGGTCAGCTTCTGGCTGTCCAGCTCAGGTTCCTCGGGCAGGGCGGTATCTTCATCGAACAGGCTCTCCTGCAGCGTGCTTTCCTCCATGGTGAGGATGGTAAACTGCACGTCGTGGGTCAGATCCTCTTCGGGCGCAGTACCGGCGGCCATGGCAGTGACCGGCATGGCGGTCATCACGATGCTCATTGCGGCAGCCAGTATTCGCTGATAACGTCGTGTCAAAAAACATTCACATCCTTTGATTCGGTAACGGTGGTTGTAACTGTTTCGTTTTTGTTGTTACCGTTTTGTAACAGTGCCTATGATAACACATTTCCCGGAAATGTCAAGAAAAAGCAAGCAGATTACCCGACAAAACCCGCAAATTTTGGTGATTTTGCACAAGGAATTTGCCCCGAATTTCCGAAGAAAAACCCGAAACCCTGCCTGTTCTGGCAGAATTTCGGGTACGGTTTCTTACTTGACGGAAGCCTTTCTGCGATCCTGCCACAGCCGAACCGCCAGCCACCACAGGGGCAGCAGCCATAAAAATACCGCCCGGGGGATGGCCTCCACGCCCACCCCCAGCATACTCAGCGGCACGGCGCAGGCAATGCACCAGGGACACAGCGCCACCATCACCACAAGGGTGTTGGACATATCCAGCGCCAGATCCTCCTTGCCCTTGCCCAGCTTTTCATACACCGGCCCCAGCAGCTGCTGGATCATCATGATACCGATGGTCTGATTGCAGAACACGCTGATGATGACGGCGGACACTGCCCCCATCATGCCGCAGCAGGTGATCTTTTTCGACCAATTCAGCAGCTTGTCCTGCAGGCCTTCCAGCATCCGGGTGCCTTCGAAAATGCCCGAATAGGTGCTGGACAGGATGATGATGCCCGACACATTGACCATGGACAGCAGGCCGCCGCCCGACAAAATGCCCGCCAAAGCAGGCTCCTGCGCCTGATAGCCCCGGAGACAGGTCAAAAGTGCTTCAGAAAGGGGCATCTCCTGCAAAAACACACTGAGGACAAAGGCCGCCGCCGAGCTGAGGGTCATGGCCAGCCGCACGTTGACCTTGCACATGGGCAAAACCAGCATCAGCACCGCCGGAAGGGCGCACAGCAGCGACAGGTCAAAGGTCTGCTCCAACAGGGGCAGCAGGCCGCCCTCCCCCGCCGCCAGCGGATACCGGGGCGACAGGACGGCGTAAACGGCGGCAGTGGCCAAAAGGGGCACCAGACCGCTTTTCAGCATCCGGGAAAGGTTGTCATACAGCTTGGTGTCGGTGACGGTGGCCACCAGATTGGCGCAGGAGGAGGCCGGGCCGGTGCGGTCGCCAAAATAAGCGCCGCTGAGCACCGCGCCTGCCATCAGCGCCGGGGGCACGCCCCCAGAACGAGCCAGCGTCATCAGGATCACGCCCACCGTGCCGGTGATGCCAAAGCTGGTGCCCAAGGCATAGCCCAGCAGGCAGGTCAGGCCAAAGCCCGCCACCAGAAACAGCGAAGGCGGGATCAGCCGGATGCCGTGGTAGACGAAAAAGGTGATGGTGCCGCCCGACCGCCACAGGGCGGTGAGCAGGCCGATAAGCACGAAGATCCGCACCACGATCATGGAGCGCTTGATGCCCTTGAAGCACATCCGCAGCAGATCCTGATGTTCAAACCCCCGCAGCCGTGCCACGGTATAAAAGCACACCAGACCCACCGCCAGCGCCACCAGCATGGCATAGCCTGCGCCCCAGATGAGACAGGCCACCATGGCGGCGGCGAACATTAAAAATGCAATGAGTAAGTCCATAAGAAAATTCCTTTGCCTGTCATTCCGCATAAGATACCGATCGCCACGCCCACCACGGTGGGCTCGCGATGACAGATATTTCGATTACGACAGCCGCCCCTGTTCCATCCGCATTTGCCGGGGCGCGGCGGCAGCGATGCCGTCGTCGTGGGTGATCATCACGATGGTCTGTCCCTCCCTGTGGAGCTGCTGCAGGATGGACAAAATCTCCCGGGAGGTCCCCCCGTCCAGATTGCCGGTAGGCTCGTCGGCCAGGATCAGCGGCGGCTGAGCTGCCAGCACCCGGGCAATGGCCACCCGCTGCTGCTGTCCCCCCGAAAGCTCGGCAGGACGATGTCCGGCGCGCGCCTGTAACCCCACCCGTTCCAGCGCTTCCAGCGCCTTTTCCCGGCGCACCTTGCGGCGCTCGCCCCGGAGCACCAGCGGTAGCTCCACGTTTTCCAGCGCCGACATGGAGCCGATCAGGTTGAAGCTCTGGAAGATAAAGCCGATCTTCCGGTTGCGGATGTGGGCGGCAGCAGCGCCCCCCAGCGCCTCCACCGTTGCCCCCTCCAGCAGATACCGCCCTGTGGTGGGTCTGTCCAGACAGCCCAGAATGTTCATCAGGGTGGTCTTTCCGCTGCCCGAAGGGCCGGTGATGGCCAGAAAGTCCCCCTTTGGCACGTGGAGGCTCACGTCCTCCAGCGCCCGGACGGTCTGACCGTGTTTTTCATAGGTTTTTGTGATGTTTTCCAGCCGAATCATACGATCCCTTCCTTTTCAGGGATAGTATGGGCGGAAAAGCACCCGCTTACGCCCATTGCCGTTCGGTTCAGAACGCATATGGCACCCACTGGGTCATTCCGAGTAAAAATGCCGCTGTCGGGCGGCATTTTTGCGTGGGAATCCGTGCCACATCGAGAAACGGATTGCCACACCAGTCTGCGGACTGGTTCGCAATGACAGTGTCCTGTTAACCGAACAGCATTGCACTTACGCCTCTTCTTCTTCCTTACTGTCGTACTGACCCACCTTGCGCACGTCGGTGCGAGGGGTGTCGGGCAGCATCTTACGGGCTACCAGACGGTAGATGGGCAGACCCTGCAGAGAGAAATTGCGCTCATACTCGGTCATCACGTTTGGGGTGTCGGTGGCGTGCAGGTTAAAGGTCACGTCAAACAGACCGTAGCCGAACTGGCTCAGATAGCAAATGCTGTGCTCGAACAGGGGGCGGTTGTCGGTCTTGAAGCAGATCTCGCCCTCCTCCTTCAAAAACCGCTGATAGACCGTCAAAAAGGCCGGATGGGTCAGGCGGCGCTTGTGCTGCCCCTTGGGGGGCCAGGGATCGGAGAAGTTCAGATAGATCCGGTCGGCCTCGTCGGAGGCAAACACCAGATCCAGTCGTGCGGCATCGTAGGAGATAAAGAGCAGGTTGTCCAGCTCCTCCTTCTGCGCCTTTTCCATGGCGATGAGCAGCACGCTCTCCACACGCTCGATGGCCACGAACAGCTGGTCGGGGTTCTGCTTTGCCATCTGCACCACAAAGCCGCCCTTGCCGCAGCCGATCTCCACGTTGAGCACGGTGTCGGCCGTGCAGTCAAAGTGCTCGCGCCACTTGCCCCGCAGCTCCTCGGGGTTCAAAACCTGCACATCCTCGCAGGCTGCCATCCGGCCGGTCAGATTCTTCTTTTTCCGCATTCTCATAGGGATTTCCCTCGTTTTCTTCTGTAATAAGGTTCTATTGACCCATAATAATTGATTATACCGTATTTCATGGCAGCAGTGCAAGTACTTGACGGGAACACTGGAAAAAATGTATAATAAAGGTAACGGATATTTGTGCAATTAAACGGAGGTATTTATGAAGAAAACCCTGCATCCCGTGCTGAAATATATGGGAATTCTGGCGGCAAGCCTGCTGTATGCCGCCGCCATCGCCCTGTTCCTCGATCCCAACCAGCTGGCACCCGGCGGCGTCAGCGGTATCGCCATCATCGTCAACCATCTGCTCCCCATCCCCACCGGTACGCTCATCCTGATGATGAACATTCCCCTGCTGCTGTTGGGTATGTGGAAGCTGGGCTTCCAGTTCGTGCTGTCTACTCTGGTGGCCGTCATTTCCTCTTCGATTTTTACCAACCTGCTGGCGCCCTACGGCCCGCTGACCACCGATCCCCTGCTGGCGGCCTGTGCCGGCGGCGCTCTGCTGGCGGTGGGCATGGGTCTGCTCTTCAAACTGGGCGCCACCTCGGGCGGCACCGACATTCTCATCCGGGTCATCAAGCTGAAGTACAAGCATCTCAAGACCGGCAGCCTGTTCCTCATCACCGACTGCTGCGTGATCGCCGCCTCGGCGCTGGTGTTCCGCAACGTGGATCTGGCGCTGTACGCCGCCATCGCCACCATCCTGTCCTCCTTCTGTCTGGATCTGGTGCTGTATGGCCGTGACGAGGCCAAGCTGGTCTATCTGATCACCGATCACGAAAAGACCATCGCCAACCGGCTGCTGGAGGAGCTGGAGATCGGCGTTACTTATCTGCAGGGACAGGGCGCTTATACCCGGGACAACAAAAAGGTCATCCTGTGCGCCATGCAAAAGCGGCTGCTGCCCCGGGTGCAGGAGATCGCCATGGAGGAAGATCCCTACGCCTTTTTGATCGTCACCTCTGCCAGTGAGATCTTTGGCGAGGGCTTTAAGGATATTTCGGCACCGCGCCTGTAATTTTTTCAAAAAATCGAAAAAAAGACTTGACTTTCCGGCTGCCTTTTGGTATTCTATATTGGCAGTCAGGAAATGCGGATTTAGCTCATCTGGTAGAGCGCCACCTTGCCAAGGTGGAGGTAGCGAGTTCGAGCCTCGTAATCCGCTCCACTTAAATCGTCGTGGTAATAACCACGGCGTTTTTTATTTTGCCCGGAAATAAGCGACGTCGCCGAAGCGCGCTCCGAAGGAGCTGTGCGAAGGCGGTGGAGCGTGCCTCTTTTGCTGAGCTGCAAAAAGGTGTCGCGCTCCGCGCGACGGATGCGGCACTCGTTTTTCTTTCGAAAAACCACGCCGCATCCATCCCCACCCCCACCGCAGCCGCCTTCGGCGTCTGCGCCGCCCCCTCCCGCAAGGGAGGGGGCGGCATTGACAAATCCATAACCTTTGCTATAATTTAATCAAAAGATGCTAAGGAGCGTGTGTTTGTGAGGTCATTAAGAAAAAGCTTTATTGTAATTGTTTTATTAACAGTTATGCTTTTAACAACAGCGTGCATACCGACAGATGAAGCGAAAACGCAGGTAAGCGAATTGCTTTCTTGTCTTGGTGATGGCGACTACGAAAAAGCCACATCTTATATGCATCCTGATTTTGCAATTGCATCCGAATTGATGCAGAGTACTGCTGAGGAATATCTGAAATTAGGTGCTGATCTTTCGCTGGGGATTGAAAAGATTTCGTATAACAGCATAGAGTCGTCTTATTATGATAGTAGTGTTGACGGTAAGCGCTTGATACTTGGCGGAAGAGTTACGCTTAAAGACGGTACAAGGTTTGATATCACTTTTGAATTTATCGACAATGACGGCGGATATGGAATTTCTCAATTCTCTGCGTCTAGCTTTTCTAAATAAAGGCGGAGGTATTATGTCCAACAGACTCAATTCCATTAAAAGCGCGCTTTTGATGCACGCAACCAAATATCCCAAAATGCGCCCGTGCGATGCCGTGAAGCTCGTTTATCAGGCGTGCTTCGGCCCGGGGCACTTGATAGCTGACCCGGAAAGAGCGCTTGAACATCTCAAAAGAGAGTATGAGCTGACTCCTTCCCGTGAGACCGCTCCTCTTAGCGAGCCTATCGGCGGCGGTGTCTTACGGGTGAACCTTGCGGCGCTCGACTCAAACGGCGTAACGGTCAATGAGCTTTTTGCGGCTTTCATCGCCTCTACGGAGGATACTTGGTGTGATATGAGCGAGTTTTTGGAGGCTTTAGAGATGCTTAAGGCTCTTACGGAAGACGACCTTTTCAGATTCAGCTCACAGGAGCTTGAAGAATATCTTTGTAAATATGCCGAGGCAGGGTATCCTATGGTATCGCACAGCGAGGAATACAGGTCGGCTTATGAGCCTGCATACAGAATAGTATCGGACAGAAATTTCAAACATTAAGGAGCTAAAATATGTCAGCATTTGCACTTTGGCTTAATGAGGCTTTCTCGGGGTTCGATCACGCAATACTCGGATTTTTCCACAACCTTGCGGTTTGGGCGGATTGGTTTTTCACCCCGTTTTTTAAGTTCATCACCCTTTTCGGTGAGGAGGGCATCGCCTGCATCATCTTTGGGATCCTTCTTTTGTTCTTCAAAAAGACGAGAAAAGCGGGCGTTTGCGTTTTGGCGGCAATAATTATCGGCTGGCTGATAGTTAATATCTCTGTCAAACCGCTTGTGGCTCGTCCCAGACCTTATATGAGCGGAGTAGAGGACTATTATAACTGGTGGCTTGCGGCAGGCGGCCCCGAAATGAGCGAATTCTCCTTCCCCTCGGGACACACAAACGTCGTGGTATGCACACTTATGGCATTTTGTCTTGCATCGGGAAAGAAGTGGATATTGCCGAGCGCTTTGTTCTGCGTTTTGATGGGAATGTCGAGGATATATCTCATGGTCCACTATCCAACCGACGTCATCGGCGGAATGATAACGGGAGCCGTCGGCGGACTTTTGGGCTGGCTGATAGTCGAGCTTATATATAAAAAGGTCATCCCGAAATTTAAGAAGGCATAAAATTATCCCCCTTGGAAGACCAAGGGGGATTTTTGGAGCTGGTGACGGGATTTGAACCTGCGACCTGCGCATTACGAATGCGCTGCACTACCACTGTGCTACACCAGCAAATATTAAATTA
>CAZVRM010000008.1:0-17140 GCA_964629605.1 uncultured Oscillospiraceae bacterium | reverse complement strand
GTTTGTGATGCAGAGATCTCGCGAACGGATAAGGCGATTCCCAAGCTGGGTCATACACCGAAAGCATCCGTGGAAGAAGACCATGCAGAACCTTCTTGTACGGTAGACGGCGGTTACGACACCGTGGTGTATTGCGCCACTTGTGGAGAAGAATTGTCCCGTGAACACACGGTATTGGATGCGTTGGGTCATGCATATGCCGAAGAATATACCGTGGACAAGGCCGCTACCTGTACGGAAGAAGGAAGCAAATCCCGGCACTGCAGCCGTTGTAACGATAAGACCGAGGTGACGGTGATCGAAAGCCTGAATCATGCCTGGGATGATGGTGTGGTTACCATCCCGGCAACCTGTACGGAAGCCGGTGTTCTTACCAAGACCTGTTCCAGATGTGATAAGACCAAGACCGAGACCATTGCGGCACTGGGGCATTCTGAAAAAGAACCCGTGCAGGAGAATCTGCTGAACGCTACCTGTACCGCAACCGGCAGCTATGATCTGGTGGTTTACTGCCAGCGCTGTGGCGCTGTGCTGCAGAGTACCCACCATACCATTGAAAAGCTTGCCCACACCGAAGGGGAGCCGGTGCAGGAAAATTATCTGGCTGAAACCTGCGCAGTGAACGGCGGTTATGATACCGTTGTGTACTGTAAGGTTTGTGACGGGGAGCTGTCCCGTGAGCACACCGTTCTGACGGCACTGGGACATGATTACGCTGACGAGTTTACGGTAGACAAGGCCGCTACCTGTACGGAAGAAGGCAGCAAGTCCCATCATTGCAGCCGTTGTGATGACAAGACCAATGTGACAGTGATCGAGATTCTGAATCATGCCTGGGATGATGGTGTGCTCACGAAGGCTGCGACTTGTACCGTAGACGGTACTTTGACCAAAACCTGTTCCCGCTGCCAGAAGACTCAGACGGAAATCATTCCTGCCACCGGACACACTGCAGGCACTGTTGTGCGGGAAAACGAAGTAGCCGCCACCTGTACCGCAGATGGCAGCTATGATGAGGTCATCTATTGTACCGTTTGTGGTGCAGAGGTCTCGCGAACAGATAAGGCGATTCCCAAGCTGGGTCATACGCCGAAAGCATCTGTGGAAGAAAACCGTGCAGAACCTTCTTGTACGATAGACGGCGGTTACGATACCGTTGTGTACTGCAAGGTTTGCAGCGCGGAGCTGTCCCGTGAGCACACCGTTCTGACGGCATTGGGACATGATTATGCTGACGTGTTTACCGTGGACAAGGCTGCAACCTGTACGGAAGAAGGCAGCAAATCCCGTCATTGCAGCCGTTGTAACGATAAGACCAATGTGACGGCAATCGAAAGCCTGAATCATGACTGGGATGATGGTGTGGTCACGGAGGCTGCAACCTGTACCGTAGACGGTACTTTGACCAAAACCTGTTCCCGCTGCCAGAAGACCCAGAAGGAAATCATTCCGGCAACCGGACACACTGCCGGTACTGCTGTACGGGAGAACGAAGTGGCAGCGACCTGTACTGCTAACGGAAGTTATGAGGAAGTAGTCCGCTGTACAGTGTGCACCACAGAACTTTCCCGGACACCCAAAATGATTCCCATTCTGGAACATATACCTGATGCGGGAACCGAGGAAAACCGGAAAGAACCTACGTGTACAGCAGAAGGCAGCTATGATACCGTTGTGCGCTGCAAGGTTTGCCAGAAAGAACTTCGTCGGACTACCACAATGCTGGAAAATCTGGAACATGACTATGCAGAAGACTTTACTATCGACCAGGAACCCACCTGCACGGCTGTTGGCAGCAAATCACGCCATTGCAGTCGCTGTGACAGTAAGACCGAAGTAATTGAGCTGGTTGCACTGGGGCATGCCTTAGATGAAGGTATTGTCACGACAGAGCCTACCTGTACGGAAGACGGCGTAAGAACAAGAACTTGTTCCCGATGCGGCGAAAAGAAGGATGAGGTCATTATAGCTGGTGGACACACCTATGGTGCTGCTGTACGAGAAAATGAGATTTTGGCATCCTGCTCTGCAGCGGGAAGCTACGATTCGGTAATCTATTGTACCGTTTGTCAGGTCGAGCTTAGCCGAATCACAAAAGTGATCGAAATGCTGGTTCATACGCCGGGAGAACCGACGGAGGAAAACCGTCAAGCACCTACCTGTACAGTCGATGGCGGGTATGACATGGTGACCCGCTGCACGGTATGTAATGCTGTGGTAGGTGAAGAACACACGGTTCTCAATAAACTGGGACATACGTATCAGGCGCCGGCGTTCTCGTGGAGCGAAGATCTTACTTCCTGTACAGCCGTCTTTACCTGTGATATTTGTGAAGATGGTACGGAAAACAAGGTGCTGCAGCTTGCCTGCAGTATATCTGAAGAGGAAACCGGTTCTGCAACCTGTACAGTGGAAGGTCAGATAACTGTTACCGCGATGGCCGTTCTGGGCGAGAATATCTATACCGACCAGATGAGCAGGAGCGTTCCCAAGACCGACCATGATATAGGAGAATGGCTTCCCGGAAATGTAGAGTACCATAGCGGTGTATGTACGATGTGTGGTGAAACGGAAACCTTATCCCATGAATGGGAAGGCCATGCGTGTCCCACATGTGGTCAGAAAGACGCCTATTTTGTAGCCAGCGGTGGTACTGTTACCATCTTTGCCGCCAAAATTGAAAAGGATACACGTGTTTTGATCGCCGGGTATACCGAAAGCGGACAGATGGTCAGTTGTATGGAAACAAAGTGGGGAGATGCCGGTTTTGTGAAGGTTGAACTTCCGGATAGTGAAAAAGTCTCTGGGGTGCAGGTCTATTTCCTGGATGCAAACTGGAATCCGCTAAGGGCAAGCATCAGCCAGTAAACAATAACCTGATCCGTATATGCAGAAAAACCAATATCAATGCAGAAGCTTTTCCGTTGCCGTTTGGTGACGGAAAAGTTTTTTATGAGCATTTGGCGGATGTCTGCCAAGCGGTAAACATGGTTAAAGGCACCGCAGAGGCAGGACAGCCAGAGCCGGGGATCGTGATCGTGCCTGTGTATTGATTTTTATTAAGAAATCAATATAATAATTTACAAATAATTACTTGTAATATGAGGTTGAGAAGTGGGGATACGAGCATGAAGAAGATTCAAGTGCGTATGTTCAGTGTGCTCTTGGCAGTGGTGTTGTTGGGCAGCATGGTGCCGGTTACCGCAACGGAAGATGGCACAGACGTGCTGCACGAAACAGAAGCCGAGGGTTTGATGCCGGAAGCGGTGACCGATGTGGAATCCCAAACAGAAGAGGATTCTGCAAATGTGGTTACAGAAGCGGTCACGGCAGAGAAACCCGCCGATGCTGTGTTAGAACTACTGGCGTTTCCGGAGGAAACGCTGTCCGGCACCTGTGGTGATGCGCTGACCTGGTCGCTGACACCTGCAGGCGTGCTGACCATTTCGGGCAGTGGCGCCATGTATGATTATCAGGGCAACAGTACCCCGACCCCTTGGTATGCCTATCTCAATGGGATCACGGAGCTGGTATTGGGAGAGGGTATGACCCATATCGGTGACTACGCCTTCTGGGGTATCCCCTCCGTGAAGGAGCTGAACATTCCGTCTACAGTGAAGACCATCGGAAGCCTCGCCTGTGGTTATATGACAGGGATCACCCGGTTGGATATTCCCCAGTCGGTGACAACCATTGGCGACAGCGCTTTTCGGGGATGCTCCGGCCTTACGGCACTTGTCATCCCGGACAACGTCACCTCGGTAGGGGTGTGGACTTTTGAAGGCTGCAGTAGTGTTGAGAGCATCTCCATCGGCAACGGATTGCGTTATTTGCCTTATCGCGCATTTGACACAAACGGTGCGGTACATACCATCCATCTGAGTGCAGGCGTACGCAACATTGATCCTTGTGCTTTTTACACGCTGACAAATCTCAGTGCATTTACTGTGGATGAGGATAACCCCGATTATTGTGCAGACGGAAATGGTATCCTATATAGTAAGGATATGACCCGGCTGGTGTTTTTCCCCGGCAGATGTCTTCCGGAGAATGTTCATGCGTATACCATTCCGGCTCATGTGACCAATATCAGCGCCCGTGCATTTCGGAACAACCGCCAGATCCGGAATCTGACCATTCCCGAAACCGTAAAAATCATTGGTGACAATGCCTTTGAAGAGTCCAGCCTGCTTTCTGTCAGCATTTTGGGCTGTGATTTGATGGGTGAATACGTATTCGGGAACAATACTTCGCTGGAAAGCGTCTATGTAGGCCCGAACGTAGAGGCAGTGGGTGACTCGGCGTTCGAGTCCTGTAGCAAACTAAAGTCCGTGGTTCTGGAAGACGGTATCACGGAGATCGGATCGCAGGCATTTTATCGATGTTCAGCCTTGAAGGCGATCACCATCCCTTCCTCTGTGGAATCTATCGGTGAAATGGCGTTTTATGACTGTGACGCGTTGAGCGATCTGCAGCTTTCCGAAGGCCTGAAACGGATTGATGTAAACGCATTTTCTTACTGTGATGGGTTGCGGTCGGTGCGCATCCCCGATTCTGTCACATTGATTGATGACGAGGCGTTTTATAAGTGCAGCGTCTTGCGGAAAGTGGAATTGTCGGAAAACCTGACAAAAATCGGTGAAGCGGCCTTTTGTCATTGTAAGGCGCTGTCGGCAATCGAGCTGCCCGAATCGCTGCGCACTTTGGAAAAAATGGCGTTTTATCAGACCAATGTAAAAGTTGCCATCTTCCGCGGTCCGGCGCCTTACTGCAATAAATCCAGTGATCTTTTCCCAGATAATGTGACCATCTACTATATGTCACGCTATGACGGCAAGGCGGTAGATAACTACACGACGCCCTGGTCTTCGCCCACATGGAGAGGGTATACGACCTATCCTGTCATGGGAGATGGAGATCTGGATCTGCAGACAGGCGGTTATTACAATGATCTGAAACAGCGGCATATCAGTTTTGTCAGCCAGAATAAGCCGGTGTATGATGCGACGATGACGGTAGGGGAGAACTCCATAACCGCGGCCGAAGGCTGCGATTTTATTGCTACCGTGATCCTGGCAGAGGAAAATCAGACAGCGGACTTCACGCGGGAGGGGATGTTTGACCTGTCCATTCCCTGTGAGCTGCTGAGCAGCTTCAATACCGTGGAGTTTTATCCTACCGACACGCAAGAGCCTTTTGTGCAGGCGGCATATGGCAGCGCGGGAGCTTCCCTAACAGCGGAAAACTGGTACGATCTGCTGCATACCGGCATGACCATCACTGCCGGTTCGGAAACCGAGCAGGTGGCCTTCTATGTGGATGTAAACTGGAACGGCTTTGGCACAGGAAAGATCCTGCTCTCCCAGAACAGCGACGGCAGTGATGGCTGGGAGCTTGCCCCTGATGGTGGTTACTGTCAAGCGGCCAATTACGGCCCCAAGCTGCGGGCTGGACTTCCCTTGTATCTGGTGCTGGAAACGGCAGACGGGCAGCGGTTTTCCCAAAAGCTGCTGGCCGTGGTGAAGCCGCCGCAAATCAATATGGAGCTGAGCACCATTCCGGACATCAATATCGGTGCGCCGGAAGGGGAGGAGGGTGCGCATTTTAAGGGGCTGGAGCTGGGGATCAACCTGTCTGACTCTGTGAAGTTCACCTTCGCCCTAAAAGAAGACGGCACACTCATGGGTATGCTGGGCTTTACGCCACCCGAAGCGGCTGACGAGCAGGAAGCGGTTTATGATCTGGTGAAAGACAGCTTAAAGTCTGCTGCCCCGGATAAGGATGTCTATTCCCTGACCGAGTATCTTGTAAAGCAGCATGGCGGCATTGTGGACACTCCGAAGAGTGCCAAAATGATGGTCAAGGTGGAAAACCAGATCCTGGGCTATGTGGAAGGCCGATATGTGCAGCAGGAGGATGGCACCTATAAGCCGGTCTTTACCGAGGGCGCCATTGCCGTTAAGGTAGAGGGTGAGGCATCCTATGTGTATCAGGCCTATCTGCCCCCGCCGGCATCTGTGCCGTTCTATATCAAGCCCTCCATGGGTGCGTCCATGCAGCTGACCCTGCCTGTGATGCATAGCAGCAGTACCGGCAAACTGGAAGCACTGCCGGTGCGGATGACCATCGAGGTGCCCCTGCGGATCGCCGGCGGTCTGGGCTGGGAGTCCATCCTGTCCGTTGGTATTTACGGTGAGGGAAAAGCTTCCATTGAAGGCGAGATCACCAATCAGGAAAGTACGGTAGGTTACCTGGAGGCAAGCTTTGGCGCGGAAGCTGCTGTATTCTGTTTCGAGGCCGATGTGACCATTGCAAAGACCGAACCCTGGTATTTTCTTGGCAATCCCCAGATGACGCTGCTGGCCTATGAATCCATCCGGAATACATGGCAGCAGGCGGAATGGAAAATGCAGTCCCGTGATTATCTGGATGCGCCAACACTCAGCGAGATCTCTTTGCTGGAAGCGGAGGAGGATACTGCCGGTCTGACGGCAAGCGCGGTCACGACAGATCCGATCTATCCTTATGCGGATGTGCAGATTGCCCGGTGTGAGGATAAAATGGTGGCTGTCTGGGTTGGAGATGATCCCAGCCGTGAGGATGCAAACCGCACCACATTGTATTACAGTGTTTATGACAGCGATGGACAGGAATGGTCTGAACCCACTGTGGTGAGGAATGACGGTACTGCCGACTTTGATCCGATTCTGACAGAGGTGAATGGTGTCCTTTATGTCATATGGAAGAACGCCAGCCGTGCCTTGACGGCAGAAGATACCGTGGATACCATCCCCGGGACCATCGACTTGCAGTATGGCTGGTTCCGGGAAAACCGCAACTGGTTCCAGGACATCACCACCGTTGGCGTTACCGGAAACTATGATACCTGTGCGCAGCTTGTCTATACAGACAATGGTTTGGCGATGGTGTGGGTATCCACCGATGCTGCCAGTATATTTGGCAGCGAAGATGCAACTTACAGCATTTATCGCAAATGCGGCAGCCAGCAGCCGGAAGTGCTGGCTTCGGGACTGGGGTATATCGACGGCCTGGCGGCATACGGCAATGACATTTGGTTTACCGCTGATACCGACGGGGACTGCACGACCATGCATGACCGGGAACTGTTTTCTCTCAGCGGCGGTGAAATCACCCAGATCACCGATGATGCTGTCAGTGATGCAAGTCCGTTTATCGCAAACGAAACACTGGGCTGGTATCGTGACGGCGTGCTGTGCCTTGCTGATGAAGAGGTTTTTGTGCCGGCCGATGCAGCCCGCTCCTGCTATGTGACGGGGGATGAGATGGATGCCATTCTTTATGTGCAGGATGACGCGATGCGGAAATCCACCCTGTACGCCATGTTCAATGATGGCACGGGCTGGGGCGAACCCATGACCCTTACCGGCATTACCGGCAATATCGGAAGTCTGGACGCTGTGTTTGCGGCGGATGGATCGCTGTCCATCCTGGTGTGCGAGCGCGTTCTGGATAGCGAAAGGGACAATTATCTGGGGGATGCAGCCTATCTGCGGCACTATACCATGAATGCTGTCTGCGATCTGGCCGTGACCGGTGTAAGCTATCTTGCCCAGACCATGATCCCCAATGGAGAGCTGACGCTGGCGGTGGATGTGGAGAACCGGGGTATGTGTCAGGCGCAGATGATTCAGCTGTCGGCTGCCTATGGCGCAGCAACTTCCGAATCGGTTGTTATGTTTGCCGAGCTGGCCTCGGGTGCCAACAAGACCATGTTCCTCAATCTGCCGCTGCCTGCAGACTTGGGTACGGTAGGGCAGATTTCTGTCACTGCAGAAGTGATGGATATGGAGGAAGGTACGCCTGATGACAATACCGCATACACCGATCTGCGGTTGTCCGACCTGTCTGTAGAGTCTGCAAAGGCCACCTCTGACGGGGAGACCACAAAAGCCACTGTGCTGATCAGCAACCGCGGAAGAGCGGTGCTTTCCGGCATTACCCTGCAGGTTCTGGAGGGCGAAACTGTCCTTGCCGAAGAAACCATTGATACGCTGGGCGTGGACGAGGGACAGTTTGTGACGCTGGAGATCGAGAAGGGCATGGAGCATCTGTCTTTGCTGACCGTTGCGGCGACGGCTGCCGATCTCACACCGGAACAGGAGAACATTTCCTCCAACAACCGTTATACCGTGTTGGTGGACGGGCCAAAGGGGCAGATCTTCTCTGTGACCACAACGGCTGTGGCCACCGACACGGGCGCGATTGCTTCGGTGGAGATCTATAACGGCACAGCGGAAAACCGCACCTGTACCTTGTGCGCTGCCGCCTATAATCAGGATGGAAAGCTGCTGGATGTGGCGTTTGGCACTTATGAGACAACTGCCGGTGAAAGCAGGACGGTACCGATGCCTCTGGGTGGCGGAAGTGCTGTGACCGAAGTACGGGTTTTCCTGCTGGATGCAGCGTGTATCCCTGCAGAAGCGGAAACCATCATTGCTGTACGATAAGCAAAAACAGCGAAACAGAATAAGAGAATCAGAGAGCATGTCAAAAAAGTCAGATTTGTGCTTACCAAAGGACACGGGCCGCTGAGGACAGCGGCCCCTACAGGATTTTTTGGCCGTAATCTATGTGATTCTGGTCAAAAACACCATAACCCGCCGACTTTTTCCGCAGAAAAAGCGGTGAAACCGCGCCGCAGCGCGGAGCAAAAGTGTCGAAAAGAACCCAGCGGCACGCAGTGACGCGGTTCTTTGACAGTCTCAAGCCGGGGATCTTTCGTGGATCCCCGGCTTTTTCAGCTGTGCAGTAATCGTAAAGGAAAGGGGTGGTAAGCAGGCGCGAAATATTTAAGCAATAGTTAACAGGCGATAATGCGAAAAACCAAGATTATGGTTTATACTTGATAAAAATGCGCGAAAACAGAAAATGATATTGAAAAAAAGATGCAAAAATGGTATGCTATCTTTGAATAATTGTAGGGTGGAGAAGTGTCTTTACTCGCAATTTGAGGTTGTTAACATAGGTTAAGCGAAAAGCGGAAGCTGAAAAAAAGGCCTCCGTGTTTTTGGCGTTTTAAGAAACGCGGCCAGATGTGCCGTTTCAGAATGGTAAAGAAATTGAGGAAGATATGAATAAAAGAAAGCGGGAAGTCAGAATGTTGCTGATCATCATGCTGGATTGCCTGATGATCACGCTGGCCGGTGGGATTGGCCTGCTGGTCAGGTTCGACTTTTCCTTCGATGCCGTACCCGGCGAGTTCGTGCAGCAGTGGTGGAGTCTTTTGCCGCTGCAGCTGCTGTTGACGGTTTTGATCTTTTTCCTGCGGAAAATGTACCACTACGTCTGGCATTCGGTAAACATTCATGACGTGATGGACATGATCCTGTCGGTATTGTTGGCGTTTGGCGTCACCGAGGCTGCAAAATGGATCCTGCATATGCGCTTGCCCATCAGCGTGGTGTTTATCTCCCTGATGTGCCAGCTGTTTGCGCTGGTGGGAATGCGATGCGGCATTCGTTTTCTGGTGGCATTCCGTCAGGCGCTCAACCGTACTGCGGGAAAAGAACGGATCATGCTGGTGGGTGCCGGAGAGGCGGGTAAAATGCTGCTGCAGGAGCTGCATACCCGGCATCAAAACGAAGGAAAGGTCTGCTGTGTCATTGATGACAATCCCATTAAAAAGGGAAAATATCTGGACGGTGTAAAAATCGTGGGCGGCAGGGAAGATATTCCCGGAGCTGTAAAGCGGGAAGGCATTACACAGATCATTTTTGCCATTCCCACCGCAACATCGGAGCAGAAAAAAGCCATTCTGGACATTTGCCAGAGCACCGGTTGTCGTGTGCGGGTGCTGCCGGGTATTTATCAGCTGGTAAACGGCGCGGTGTCTTTGTCGGCCGTCAAGGATATTCAGGTGGAGGATCTGCTGGGCAGAGCGCCGGTGAAACTGGAGTCTCCCCAGGTAGATGCGCTGTTAGGCGGGAAAACCGTTCTGGTCACCGGCGGCGGCGGCTCCATCGGCGGAGAGCTGTGCCGGCAGATCGTGCGGCACAAGCCCCGACGGCTGGTGATCCTGGATATTTACGAAAACAATGCTTACGACATTCAGCAGGAGCTGCGCCTGTCTTGTCCCAGAGGCGTGGATCTCTGTGTGGAGATCGCCTCTATTCGGGATAAGGAACGGATTGATGAGATTTTTGCAAGCTACCGGCCTGCGGTGGTATTCCACGCAGCTGCTCACAAGCATGTGCCGCTGATGGAAAGCTGTCCGGCAGAGGCCATCAAAAACAATGTATTCGGAACCTGGCACGTGGTGCGCGCCGCTGAAAAAGCGGGGGTCCAAAAGATGGTGATGATCTCTACCGATAAGGCTGTCAATCCCACCAACTTCATGGGCGCCACCAAACGGTTCTGCGAAATGATGCTGCAAACGAAGGGGCAATCCAACACCGCCTTTTGCGCCGTGCGGTTTGGCAACGTGTTGGGCTCCAATGGCTCTGTGGTGCCGTTGTTTAAGCGGCAGATCGAGGCCGGCGGCCCGGTGACCATTACCGATAAACGGATTATCCGGTATTTTATGACCATCCCCGAAGCGGCACAGCTGGTTCTGGAAGCCGGTGCCATGGCAGAACGGGGGCAGATCTATGTGCTGGATATGGGCGAGCCGGTGAAGATCCTCAAGCTGGCGGAAGATATGATCCGCTTGTCCGGCCTGGAGCCTTATGAGGATATTCAAATTGAGGAAGTGGGTCTGCGACCCGGCGAAAAGCTTTATGAAGAGCTGCTGACCGCAAACTCCAACCTTTCTCAGACTGCAAATCAGAAGATTTTCGTGGAACACACCGAGCATATCCCTGTAGAGTGGGTCTATGATGGGCTGGAGCGGCTGGATCGGGCACTGCAGCAGCAGGAACCGCCCGAGGAGCTGATCCGCCTGATGAAGGAACTCATTCCCACCTATCAGGATCCGGATGCCTGTAACCGCAGTGTGAAACCGGAAAATCCCAGCGCGTGAACATACGCAAAAATACACCTTATTACATAATACGCGATTCCGGGCCTGTATAATAAAAGGAAAGTGTTTTCCTTTTTGAAAGGCCATGTGGATAGATACAAAGGAGAACGTCGGCATGAAGCTGAGAACAGGAGAGCGGTGGTCATCCCGCACGGAGCGTGAAAGAGAATGACATCCTCGTCTAAACAGTTTGTGCGGATGGAGGAACTGATGCCCATCATCCGGGAATGTCTGGATGGGGGCAGGACGGTGTCCTTTTCGCCCCGGGGCGTGAGTATGCTGCCCATGCTGCGGCAGGAGCGGGATACGGTGGAGCTTTCGCCCATTGACGGCAGGCTGAAGAAGTACGATCTGCCGCTGTATCAGCGGAAAAACGGACAGTATGTGCTGCATCGGATCGTCAAGGCGGGTGAAACCTACACCTGTGTGGGCGACAACCAGTTTCAGCTGGAACAGGGACTCCGACAGGAGCAGATGCTCGCCCTGGTAACTGCCTTTACCCGGGACGGAAAGCGCATCCCGGTGTCCCATCCCGGCTACCGGCTCTATTGCCGGGTCTGGCATTACAGCAGGCCGGCGAGAAGACTCTGGCGAAGCCTGCGCTCCCGGTTGGGACGGATCAAAAGGAGACTGTTTTGAGAAAAAAGTCGATATTTCCGTATCTGATGAAAAAAGTGCGGCGAAGGCTGCCGGCTTTGCTGGTGATGAGTCTGGCCAACGTGGGCAGTGCGCTGTTCGGCGTGTTCTTTGCACTGGGTACCAAATCGGTGATCAACAGCGCCGTGTACGGTGGAAAGGATGCATTTATCCGGGCGTGCCTGGTGCAGGCCGGTATCATCCTTGGGCTTCTTCTTTGCCTGACGGTCTCACGGCTGCTGCATGACCGGCTGGCTGCCGATCTGGATCGGGACTGGAAGAAGGATCTGCTCCACGGGCTGCTGCAGGGAGATTACGCCAAAGTTTCGGCTTACCACAGCGGTGAGCTGATCAACCGATTGAATAATGATGTGCGTGCGGTAAACGACGGACTTCTGGCTACCTTGCCGGGGCTTCTGTCCATGGTAACGCGATTGGGCGCGGTATTCATCGTCCTGTGCGCTTTAGAGCCGCATTTCACGTTGTTATTATCAGCCATTGGTTTGGTGGTGGTACTGGCCACCGGACTGATGCGAAACAAGCTGAAAGCACTGCATAAAGCGGTGAGTGCAGCAGAGGGAAAGCTGTCCGGGTTTTTACAGGAGACGCTGGAAAAGCTGATGCTGGTACAGGCCATGGACGTGCAGCAGGAGGTGGAGCGCAGAGCCGACCGACTGCTGGAGGAACGGTACGTGCTTCAGCGGAGGCGGAGAAACGCTTCTCTTCTGGCCAACACGATGGTAAGCGCGCTGTCCTATACGTTAAGGTTCGCGGCACTGGTCTGGTGTGCCTTTCGGGTGCTCCACGGAACCATGACCTTCGGTGATCTGACAGCGATCATGCAGTTGGTAAGCCAGCTGCAGGGTCCCATCGTGAACCTGTCCGGATTTTTTCCCAGATATATCGCCATGACTGCCGCCTGTGAGCGGCTGATGGAAATAGATGCGATTTGCTCACGGCAAACGCCGGAGCAAGCCTGCGAGCCCTGGGCGCTGTATGAAACGATGCAGAGCCTTCAGGCGCAAGATCTGACCTTCTCCTATGGTGGAGAGCAGGAGCAGGTACTGAAGCCCAGTACCTTTACCCTGCCGAAGGGGGCTTTCGTTGCCATAACGGGGCCCTCCGGAATCGGAAAGAGCACCCTGATCAAGCTGATGTTGGGCATCTTTCCGCCCTTAAGCGGCAAACTTTGTCTGGAAACCCAAAGCGGGGATGTAAAAGCCCTGGATCGCAGTACCAGACGGCTGTTTGCCTATGTGCCGCAAGGAAACCTGCTGTTCAGCGGGACTTTGCGGGAAAATCTCACACTGACCCGGCCGGACGCCGGGGAAGAGGAGATCCAACATGCGGTTTACGTCAGCTGTATGGACAGTTTTTTGCCCCAGCTGCCTGACGGACTGAATACAATGCTGGGTGAGAATGCCCACGGCTTGTCCGAAGGGCAGGCGCAGCGAATGGCCATTGCACGTGCAGTGCTGAGCGGTGCGCCCATCCTGCTTCTGGATGAATGTACGTCCGCATTGGATGCGGAGACCGAGCAGCAGGTTTTGCGGCGGATCTCCGATATGCCCAACAGAACGTGCATTGCGGTAACACACCGACCGGCGGCGCTGGCTGTTGCGGACTGGCAGCTGGAGGTCGAAGACGGTGTGATCCGCTGCAGTAAGCGGGAACCCGGAAAGCAAAAGACAGAGAGAGGGGGAGTTCATGGAACCTCATAAGCATACAGAGCCGCAAAAGCGGCGCAAGGGACTGTGGATCGCGCTGTGTATTCTGTTGATCCTGGCAGCCGGTGTAGTCGGCGTGGGCATCTGGCAGAAAAACAATTTAGAGGCCGTGAAGCAGTACACGCAGTACACACAGGAGGAGCTGGAGCAGCAGCTTCAGGAGAATGACAAGCAGGTTCAGGATGTTCTGAACGCAGCGCTGGAGGCCGCCAAGAAGGTGGACAGTGAAAACACCACGACGCCGGAGCAACAGACACCTGCCGGAACACCCGACAACACGGTGGAAACGCCCGATGCAGTGGTGCCGGAACCTGAAAACCCTGTTGCAGAGCCTTTGACACCGGCGGATACGCCCCCTGTGAATGAAGCGCCCCAGCCGGAAACACCGCCGGTGACGGAAACACCGCAAACCCCAGCCACCGCACCGGAAACACCGACTGTGTCGGAAACGCCGGTGGTACCCGAAACCCCTGCTGAGACCGACCCCTCTTATGAGGCACAGCTGCAAGCCATCGTAGATAAAGTCTATACACTGCGAGAAGAGTATCTGATCGCGTTGGATGAGATGCTGGAAGCGGCTAAGGCGGATTACAAAGCGATCCCCAAATCTCAGCGAACCCAAAAGGCGATCATCAGTTTTGTCAGCACCTATATTTCCAAAGCGAACGCTCTGGAAAAGCAGTGTGACGGCAAAATGGATGCTTTGGTGAAAGAACTGACCCAGCTTCAGAAGAAATATGGTCAAACCATGGAGCTGGTGGACGCAGTAAAATACACCTACGCCAATGAAAAAAGTCTCAAAAAAGCCTGGTATATGTCTGAACTTGAGAAGAGAGGAATGATTTAATCATGAAAAAACAGTTTTTACGCGCACTGGCATTCGTTCTGGTTCTGGCGATGTCTCTGTCCATGACCGTCATGGCAGCCGACACCTCTACCACTTGGATCGAACTTTCCCTGGAGGATGACGAGGGTGGCGAGAACGGCGAAAGCTATCGCGTCCGCATCAGCGAGGAATCCAGCCACTATCTGACCAAGGACACCCTGCTGCTGCCCGAGGTCGTCGCACTGATCAACAAGATGTACGATCCCAAGGATTCGTCCACTCCCATGTGGGACTTCGACTGCTGGGACATGAAGGAAGTCATGGATGAAGGTCTGGAAGCCTATATCGACGGCATTGATGCATGGGGTGCTTATCTCGACAAGCACTATGAGGATGTTGCCCATGCTTACGGCGATGTTACTCTGAAGGATCTGCTGAAGTCCCGCACTTCCACTCTGGGGGATTTGGTCACCAGCATTCCCCATCAGATCTCTTACACCAATGAGGTCGAAGGCTCCAGCAAGTATGGTGTCACCTACACCCTGACCGTGATCCGTCATATCGACTCCCTCCCCGAACTGGGCTTTGACGATCACAGCCACGCCGCTTATATCAACGGCTATCCCGACGGCACCGTCCGTCCCGAAGCCACCATCACCCGTGCTGAGGCTGCTTCCATCTTCTACCGCGCTATGACCGAAGAGAGCCGCGAAACTTACCGTTCTGAGCTCAATATCTTCTCCGATGTTGCCGATGACGCTTGGTACAAGGACGCTGTCTGCACCATGGCTGCCGCCGGCATCATCAAGGGCTATGAGGACGGCACCTTCCATCCCGATGCAAACATCACCCGCGCGGAGATCGCCGCCATGGTCACCCGCTTCACCGAGCGCGGCCGCAGCAGCGAAACTGCCGCCTATAAGGGCATCTTCACCGACGTGAAGGAAGGCGACTGGTACGCTACCGCCGTGGAGCTGGCCAACGAGCTGGGCTGGGCTCAGGGCAGCGACGGTCTGTATCGTCCCAACGACAACATGACCCGTGCCGAGGTCATGACCATGGTCAACCGCATCCTCCAGCGCGACGTCAAGGAAGATGGTATGCTGGAAGGCATGATCACCTGGACGGACAACACCGCTGACAAGTGGTATTACGAGGCTGTTCAGGAAGCCACCAACGCCCACACCTATACTCGCACCCATGAGCAGGTCCCCAATCAGGCTTTCAATTACGAGACCTGGGTGGAGCTGATCAAGGCCGCTGAATAATTTGCAGACAGAGGAGAACCACTTTCCGGGCGGAAAGTATGGACTCCCACCGAAACACCGCCCATTGGGGCCAAAGGGGGTACCCCCTTTGTATTGGTATCAGAGATACCAATACAAACAGTGTTCTTCCCTGAACGGCTGTCTTCCCCTTGCGGGGGAAGGTGCCGCGGCTCACGAGGCGGATGTGGCATTCCGAAAGCACACCGTGCTTTCACAAGGTTTACCTTGTTTATTATAGATACCCCCGGAGCGCGGGGCGCTCCAAAAAGTTCCTTTCATGCATTGTAAGTACAATGACTATAAAAGAATAGGAGATGAAAAAATCTATGAAGGGAAATGTCGGGAAGAAATTCCTGAGCTTGTTTCTCGCGGTCGTGATGGTTTTGGGTATGCTGCCCACTGCCGCATTTGCGACCGACGGCACCAATGCGGTTTACAGCCTTGGTCCCTGTGAGCACCACGAGTGCGCCACAGAGGTATGCGGTATCGCAGATGCGATTGAAGGTGCCGGCTGCACACATCAGTGTGCTCCCGGCGTCTGCTACACCGAAGCAGTTGATTGCAACTGTGAAGACGCAGACGAAAATGGCGCGATTGTTCACGCTGAGGCCTGCGGCTATGTCGAAGGCACAAAATGCGATCACGCGCACGACGAGGCTTGCGGCTATGTAGAAGCTGTAACTGCAAAGTCCTGCCAGTATCTCTGCGCCATCTGCGGCGTTCAGAATCTGATGGATGCGCTGTCCACAGAAGTTCCCGCAGACGAAGAGGCTTATCTGGCACTCGAGGCTGAGATCAACTATGTTGACGAGGCCATGGCAGTTCTGACCACAGAACAGCTGGAACAGCTGGACTGGGAGAACTACACAGCTGCCAAGGCTGCACTCGGTGATTACGAGCCTGCAACTCTGGAAGAGCCTGTTGTTGATGAAACACAGGACGACACAGATGTTGAAGCACAGGCTGACGACGGCGTCATCAACACCTACGAAGAGTTGAAGGCTGCTCTGGAAACTGGCGACACAGTCACTCTGGGCGGCGACATCGAAGTCACAACCATGATCGAGATTCCCACTGCCGTAACTGCCACACTGGATCTGAACGGCTATGCCATCACATCCGGCTATCAGACCGACAGTGATTCCAAGCACGTCTACCCCCTGAACGTATATGGCGACCTGACCATTAAGGATTCCGGTAAAGACGGCTCCATCACAGGCCGTGGTATCTACGTTCAGAGTGGTTCCAAGCTGACTGTTGAAGGCGGCTCCATTTATGGTATCGACGCCAACGGCGGTTCCGCACTGTATCAGTACGGCGGCGATATCGTTATCAACGGCGGCCATATCGAGCAGAAGGCCGAAGGCACCTACAACTTCGCCATCAATGCCGGCGGCGGTACAGTCACCGTAAACGGCGGCTGGGTTGGCGGCAACCACGGTGCGATCGCAGCCGTTGGCGCAACAGTTGTGATCAATGATGGTACATTTGTCTGCACCGGCAGCGCCAATATGACAGACAATGTTCTGTATACCTCCGGCACCGGTACCATCACTGTCAAAGGCGGTACCTTTATTGCCGACGACGATAGCGCTTCTGGCGGCTGCTGCGTCTATGATGCAAACGGCGGCGCAACCATCAACGACGGTACATTCTCCAACAGCGCCGGCGGCGACGTTTGGGG